>JBLIFI010000419.1:0-4526 GCA_047633715.1 Flammeovirgaceae bacterium | reverse complement strand
TGTGGCAATGCCAAAAGAGAAATCATTCTCCCCATTTGCATTCCTTGCTCTGCTTCGGGAACAGCACAACCTACAATTAGGTCATCTACCAACTTAGGGTCGAAACCCTCAATTGAGCCTGTCAAATGCTGAATCACGTCTGCCGCCAAATCATCGGGACGTGTAAATCGGAAACCACCTTTTTTGGCTTTTCCTACGGCTGTTCTGTATCCTGCTACTATGTATGCCATTTTTTTAGTCTTAAGTCGTTAGTCCAAAGTCTTTAGTTTTTTTGTCAGCAAGCTGACTAGAGTTTGGAGCAAAATATTTTAAGTCATTAGTCCAAAGTCGCTTTGTCCGTAAGTGGTGTCTTAGAACTTGGGACTTTTCGACTTTGGACTACTTTACTTTTAGTGATTTCTTTAATCCGAAAATCATTTTTTGAACCTCATCTAAATCATTCGAGAGTTTATCAAACTTTTCATTTTCTAGTAAATCCACCTTATTGGCAATAAGTAATTGAGTATATAACTCGAAGGCTGAGCCTTGGGCTATTCCCAAAAATTGATTGAAATCTTTTGAAGTATTGCGTCCCGCTCCTTCTGCAATATTAGAAGGTATGGAAACAGCACTTCTATTGATTTGAGAAGTCAAACCAAACTTTTCTTCATTTGGAAAATTTTTGGTTGCTTTATATGTATCCACAGCTATCTCAACTGATTTTTGCCAAACTTTCAAATTCTTAAACTGATTCATTCGTTGTAAGTCTTTAGTAGTTAGTCCAAAATCTTTAGTAAAAAACTTTAGATTTTATTATTCTTGAATTCTTGCTAGAGTCTAGATTTAGCACTTAAAATCTAAACCTTTTTTTGACTTTAGACTAAAGACTTTGGACTAGCAACTTTAGTTACGCAAAGGTTTCCCTGTAAACAAGATACTCTGAATTCTCTCCAAAGTCTTTTTCTCACCTGTCAAACTTAGGAAAGCTTCTCTTTCTAAATCTAAGAGATATTGCTCGGAAACAAGAGTAGGAGCTGTTAAATCTCCACCGCTCATAACATAACCTAGTTTTCTGGCAATTTTTGCATCATGCTCACTGATGTAATTTCCGTAAACCATTCCTGTGATTCCTGCTTCGAAAAGTGCCATGGAAGAACGTCCGTGAACTTTGATGTCTGTTCTTTGGGCTGCTTGCGTGTAACCAGCATCATACAATTCAATTGCTTTTGCTTTTGCATCGGCAATGAGACGAGTCCTGTTCAGAGTTACTTCATCTGTACTTCTGAGAATACCCATTTCTCTTGCTTCACCTGCAGAAGTTGCCACTTTTGCTTGGGCAATATTCATAAAGGCAGCTTGCAAAGTATTGAATTCTGGATCTCCTGGCTCAAAAGCATCAGAAGCTCTCAATGTGAATTCTTTTGTTCCACAACCAGCAGGGATTAAACCAACTCCAAACTCTACCAAACCAATGTAAGTTTCGCAATGAGCCTGAACATGATCTGTGTGCATAGAAAGTTCACAACCTCCACCCAAAGCCAAACCTGCCGTAGCAGCCACAACCGGGATTGAAGAGTAGCGCATTCTCATGATCGTGTTCTGGAATTGCGCAATCATCATATTGATTTCGTCAAATTCCTGGTCTCCAGCATACATAAATACCATTGCCAAGTTTGCACCCGCAGAGAATTGTGGTGATTCGTTTCCGATTACCAAGCCTTTGTAGCTTTCTTCTGCCATGCTGATTGCAGTGTTCAATCCTTCGATTGTTTCTGCGCCAATTGCATTCATTTTAGAATGGAATTCCAAACCAAGAACGCCATCACCCAAATCGAATATGGTAGTTCCTGCATTGCTCCAAACTACTTTGTTTTCTCTCAAATTGTCTAGCAAAATGAAAGATTCTGTACCTGGAATCACTTTATATGACTTCGTATTGATGTCATAATATTTCTTCTGTCCGCCTTCAATTTTGTAGAAAGAAGTTGCACCGCTTTCTAGCATATCGAAAACCCACTGAGCGGGCTTATGTCCTGCTGCTTCCATTTTAGCAACAGTTTCCTTTACGCCTAAAGCATCCCAAGTCTCGAAAGGCCCGAGTTCCCAAGCAAATCCTGCACGAACGCCTTGGTCAATTCTGAACAATTCGTCAGCAATTTCAGGAATTCGGAATGTGCAATAGCGGAACATATCGTAGAAAGTTTTTCTATAAAACTCTCCCACTTTGCTATCGTCATTTACCAAAATTGGCAAACGCTCTTTCAAGCTATCAATTTCTTTTGTTTTTTTAAGGACATCAAATTTCGGTTTTCCCATTGGGCCATACTCGAAAGTTTTCAAATCCAACTCCAAAATGACAGTTTTGCCTTTTGCGTCTTTTGTCTTTTTGAAATAGCCTTGACCAGTTTTATCTCCAAGCCATTTTCTGCTATACAATTCCTCTACATTCTTAGGAAGTTTGAAACGGTCTTTAGATTCATCGTTTGGCAAACCTTTGGCAAGGCCATTCGATACATTTACGGTTGTGTCCAATCCAACCACATCCATTGTACGGAAAGTAGCAGATTTTGCACGACCAATTACTGGGCCTGTCAATTTATCTACTTCGCTCACAGTCATTCCCATATCGTCCACGGTGTGCATGGCAGACATGATGGCGTAAACTCCAATTCTGTTAGCAATAAATGCAGGAGTATCTTTACAAAGAACAGTTTCTTTGCCTAAGTACAAATCTCCGTAGTGCATTAAGAAATCAATGATTGCTGGGTCAGTATCTGGTCCAGGTATGATTTCCAATAATCTCAAATAGCGTGGAGGATTGAAGAAGTGAGTTCCACAGAAGTGCTTGCGGAAATCTTCGCTTCTACCTTCTACCATCATGTGCATTGGAATGCCTGATGTGTTAGAAGTAATGAGTGTTCCTTTCTTACGGAATTTCTCTACTTTTTCGAAAACGATATTTTTGATATCTAATCGCTCGGCAACTACTTCAATAATCCAATCACAATCGGAAATCATATCCATGTTGTCATCGAAATTACCTGTTGTAATCAACTTGGCAACATCTTTAGTGAAAACTGGAGATGGTTTTGATTTCAAAGCGAACATCAACGCATCGTTCACAATTCTGTTTCTCACGTAAGGAGACTCTAAAGTCAAGCCCTTTTTAGCTTCTTTGTCAGTCAATTCTCTTGGTGGGATGTCCAGAAGTACAGTCTCCACACCAATGTTGGCAAAATGGCAAGCGATTCGGGAACCCATAACTCCCGCTCCGAGTACTGCCACCTTTTTAATTGCTCTTTTTTTCATATTAGGTTATTTCGATTGGTAAATTAGTGAAATGCTTAAATGATAAATTATATTGTATTGCTTAAACTTAATAGGGTTTATAATGCAATCGTTTGTGTGCTTGGTGAAAAAATATATCAAATTTCTTCCTCTTCTTCATTCAGAAACTCAGGCATGATAATTTCCTCTAACATATCGAGTAGTGCGCCCATTTGCTCGTGAATATCTTGGGCATCATCAATGAAGCCACCTAGAATCTGTTTTTCAGAAAATAGATTGCCAACTACTAGCTGCGCATCTATTTGCAATTGCAAATCTAAATGTTGTTGCACTTGGAGTTGGGAAAGTATTTTGATGAGTTGCATCAACTGCTTTTGCAATTTTTCTGGATTAGCTTCATCTTTCAGTTTGGCAGCTGTTTCCGACACTTTGTTTCTCAAATCCAGATACTCATTAAGCGAATCAGCAGTAACTTTGTTTTCTTGAGAGTATTCAATCACTTCATCTATCAATGTGTAGATTCCGTCAATTACTTCTCCTAATTTCTCCTGTCCCACTTCTGCCCAAGCATCTTCTAATAGTTCTCTGGAAACTTCCAAAGTCAGTTCATTCTGGCTTGCTAGAAACTCTATTTCTGTTTTTTTGGAGACAAAAATATCTTTGAATTTCAAGCTCTCTTTTCGGACAAAGTTTTTTACTTTTTTACTCAATTCATATTCGTCCAATCCTTCTCCAATCAGATAGTCAAGCATTTCAATTTTTGCGGCTAAAACTCGTTGAGTTGCACCCAAAACCAAATTCAATTGCTCGGTAATATCCTCTCCTTCTTTTTCTATCTCCAAAAGTTCTGTGTAAGCTCCTTCTGTGGATTCTACTGCTTCGCCAAAACCAAATAAAATCTCCTCCATATCCTCTTGCAAATCATCATCAGGAATCTCTTCATAGAAGTCCACAAGCTGAATTGCCAATTCTTGCATTTGTGGCACTTGCTCGGCAATCAATTGATTAAGAAGTTTCTGATAAATCATCTATTTTTTCTGGCTTAAAAAGTGAATTGACACAAATAATTATATTTCTATCGAACTAAAAAGTGGGAATAATACTAACGCAAATTGTGCGTCTTGCAATAGTTAAAAGCTATTGATCACAAATCAAGTTCTATTAGGCAAAATAGACATTTATTTATTTGCGTGCAAACACTAACTCTGCACCTAAAACTTCTTTTTCATAAGTTTCTGGTGTAGGCGGGTTTTCCATCA
>JBLIFI010000418.1:0-4537 GCA_047633715.1 Flammeovirgaceae bacterium | reverse complement strand
AAAATGAAAATAAACCCAATAAACTCAATCGAAAGTGTAATGAAAATAATTCTTCTCAATAGGGATTTTGCAGAAATCAATGATTCACTACTTAGGAAATCCTGAATAATGGATTGATGTTTAATTCCTACTCCTTTCGCTAAAAAAGTAGCAAAAAAAGTAGCGAAAGACACAATTCCAATTCCCCCAAACTGAATGAGGAACATGATGACCAATTGCCCCTTGAAAGTAAAGTAGGTTCCTGTATCCACTACTGCTAAACCTGTTACGCAAGAAGCACTTACTGAAGTGAAAAGAGCTTCCAAAAATGGCATACTGTCTCTGTAAGAAACTTCTGGAGAGCCATAAGTCATGGCAGGAAGCATCAATAATGCTGTGCCAATGAGAATTAGAATGATGAAACTGAAAATGAAAGTAGAGGCAGGTTTGTAGTTTAAATCTGCAATTTTAGTGCTGATTTTTACCAACTCGAATCCAGCAAGTAGCGTAAGGTAAATACTTAAAATATCTTGATATACCTTAAATGAATGACTTACTGAGAACAATTCTATATAATACAATATGATTTTGAAGTCAAAAAGCTTATTTGAAGCTCCGTGAATCACTATAAAAGAGACTAAGGCAAACTCGAACCAAGTACCTCTTACGTAAGCAAATCTTTGTAAGGCAAAAAGCCATCTCACTAAATAAACACAGGCAAATACAATGAATACATAATCTAAGTTATCATAAACCCACGCAATTTCCGAAGGGCTAAGAATGAAACCATAGCGATAGATAAGAAAAGCAAGGGCGATCAGCATGTTTACGAAGGAAACCGCCTTCACTAAACCAAGTACACCTACTCTCCAATTATATAAAACTTTATTTAATCGATTACTAATGTCTATCATAAGGCTGCTATGGCAAATCTATGCCTTTTCAGTCGCTAATTTTCAAACGTAAATTCCGACTTAACATTTTATCAACGAAGATAAAAAATTATAGGAAGTCCACAAGTGAACTTCCTATAATAAATAGTAATGTGTTTAGTGGGATTAGCCAACTTTCACAATCAAATCAGCTGCTCTGTTCGAGTAGCCTGCTTCATTGTCGTACCAACCTACCACTTTTACCATTGTTCCGTTGGCAGAAGTCATTCCTGAATCGAATACACATGAATGAGGATTTCCTACAATATCGATAGAAACCAAAGGCTCATCAGTATATTCCAAAATGCCTTTCAAAGCACCGCTTTCAGAAGCTTCTTTCATGGCTTGGTTCACTTGCTCAACAGTTACTTCTTTCTTCAAAATAGCTGTAAAGTCAGTCAAAGAACCATTTGGCACTGGTACACGCATAGCGCAACCGTCCAGTTTGCCTGCTAAGTGTGGCAAAACCAATCCAACTGCTTTTGCAGCTCCCGTAGAAGTAGGAATGATTGAGTAAGCAGCGGCTCTAGCTCTTCTCAAATCTTTGTGAGGGGCATCTTGCAAATTTTGATCAGCAGTGTAAGCGTGAACCGTAGTGATAAACCCTTTTTCAACACCAAATTTATCGTCTAATACTTTTGCCATTGGAGCTAAGCAGTTTGTTGTGCATGAAGCATTCGAGAGAATGGTTTCATCGCCAGTCATTGTCTCTTCATTCACGCCCAAAACTACTGTTTTGATTTCCCCTTTTGCAGGGGCTGAAATCACAACTTTTCTTGCGCCAGCGGTCAAATGCTTGCCCGCACCGTCTTTGTCAGTGAAAATGCCAGTAGATTCCAAAACCACATCCACACCTAATTTGCTCCAAGGCAAATCTGCTGGGTTGCGTTCTGCATACACATGAATGTCTTTTCCGTTCACTACAAACTTATCGTCTGTGTAGGAAATTGTACCATCGAATTTTCCATGTACGGAATCATATTTTAAAAGGTGTGCCAACGTTTTGTTGTCTGTCAAATCGTTGATGGCAACCACTTCTACGTTTTCTTTTTCCAAAAGGACTTTGAAAGTCAAACGCCCAATTCTTCCGAAACCATTGATAGCTACTTTAATCTTAGACATAGTCTTGATTAGGTTTAAGTTATAAAATTAAACTAAGGTATTGTTCTTTATCCAATACAAATAGATATGGTCTATTGTTTCAAAACCACCAAATTCTATTTGCTGTGCAAAACTATAAATATTCTGTAATATGACATAAGATGTGGCAAGAAACAATTTGCAATCTGTTTTTCTAGATACATTCGTTTGCGTAGAGCTATCTTTAGTTGGAGTCATAACTACATAAGGTTAAAAAGGGTTTCATGAAAATTCCATAATGAGTAATTTTGTGAATGTATAAATACGCAATGCTTACTATTCCCGATAAACGAAGGTGGTTTGAAATCATAGCAGTAGCAATTACCGCCATTGGAAAGTTCATTTTTATGGATTTTTTGAAATGGAAATTGCCATTTATACTGACCGTAATGCTATTTTGGGGAATTTATATGTTTCTGAGAAAGAGAGAATTAAATGGGATCCTCAACTATTGGGGTTTTCAGAAAAGTAGTTTTGGGCGAGCCTTTAAAATGATTTTGCCTTTTGGATTGGTTGCTTTCATCGCCTGTTTCATAATAGGATATTTCAATAATACACTCAACCTCAGTTGGCATATTATACCAATTCTGCTTATTTACCCAATTTGGGGAATGGTGCAACAGTTTTTGCTGATAAGTTTGGTTGCAGGAAATTTGAGCGATTTGAAATCTCAAAAATTGAACAGCCATTTTGTGGTTTTTATTTCGGCATTTTTGTTTGGAGTGATTCACTATCCGTTTCCTTGGCTCATGTCAGGGACTTCTTTGTTGGCAATATTCTATGGGTATGTCTTTCTGAAAGTAAGAAACCTGTTTGTATGAGGGTTATTCCACGGCTGGCTCGGGGCAATTTTCTTTTACACCGTGGTTGGTAGAGATCCTTTTGAAGAGGTTTTTGCGGTGTTATTGAAGTGACGTTACGCAGTTTCTGTTTACTCCGTCATTTTTTAGGATTATAGGATTTTAGCAACACCGCATTCTAGAATTTAGCTTGAGATTTAATAAGGCGAAATCTTCGGAGTTGTTGATTTTGAAAGGCGGGGTTGGAGCCAATGTGTAGGCTGTCTTTACAATCTACCTTTAGTGTATGGTCTTGCTTGAATCTCCGAGTAGTTGGATTGGCAAAAAAATTTTCATTGGTAAGCCCCCCCCCGAAATTGGTGGGAGGATAATGGACGACTGGCTTCGTTGACTCTCACTATAAATGGGGATTTTCGGAAATGATTACTTCTTCTCATCAATGAACAAACTATGAAATCCAACAAACAATAGTTGAAAACTGCATAAAATGAGTTAAGAATGCATAAGCCCTATAAATACAGAAAATGATTACATATTTTTGATAATTTCCTGTCCAAACTCCGAACATTTTTTTAAGGTTGCTCCATTCATCAATCTCTCAAAGTCGTAAGTCACGTTCTTGTTGGAGATTGTCTTTTGCAAGCCTTTGTAAATCAAATCAGCTGCTTCTTGCCACCCAAAATGTTCCAACATCAATGTTCCAGAAAGAATTATTGAGCCGGGGTTCACTTTGTCTAACCCCGCATATTTTGGGGCTGTGCCATGAGTAGCCTCAAAAATCGCTTTGCCAGTTTCGTAGTTGATATTTGCTCCTGGGGCAATGCCAATTCCTCCAACAATTGCGGCCAAAGCATTGGAAATATAATCGCCATTCAAGTTTAGCGTGGCAATTACAGAATATTCTGCTGGACGAGTCAGTATTTGTTGTAAGAAAGCATCTGTAATACAATCCTTGATTAACACTTTTCCAGCAGTAATTGCTTCGTCTTGTGCTTTGTTGGCTGCGTCTTTTCCTCTCTCATCGGCAATTCTGTTGTATTGCGCCCAAGTGAAGGTTTCTGCTCCAAATTCAGCCTCCGCCAATTCGTAACCCCAATTTTTGAAAGCTCCTTCAGTAAACTTCATGATGTTTCCTTTATGGACCAAAGTAACAGAAGGCTTTTTTTGATTGATGGCGTAATTGATTGCTGCCCTAATCAATCGCTCAGAACCTTCCTTAGAAACGGGTTTAATTCCGATGGAAGAAGACTCTGGGAAACGGATTTTGTTCACGCCCATTTCCTCTTTCAAAAACCGCTTGATTTTGTCTGCTTCTGGAGTACCATTCATATACTCTATTCCTGCATAAATATCTTCTGTGTTCTCACGGAAAATAGTCATGTTGGTCGTAGTTGGGTCTTTTACTGGGGAAGGGACTCCTTCGAAATACCTAACTGGACGAAGGCAAGTATATAAATCTAACTTCTGACGCAAAGCAACATTCAAGGAGCGAATTCCACCTCCAACTGGAGTAGTCAGTGGCCCTTTAATTCCGATTAAATATTCGTCAAAAGCATCTAAAGTTTCTTGTGGTAACCATTCGCCCGTTTTCTTGAATGCTTTTTCACCTGCATATACTTCTTTCCACTCAATCTTTCTATCTCCACCATAAGCTTTTTCAATTGCCGCATCAAAAACAGGCTGTGA
>JBLIFI010000417.1:0-4558 GCA_047633715.1 Flammeovirgaceae bacterium | reverse complement strand
CTGACTTAGATTATTTCCAAAATATTGTGCCTTGTGGCATTGCCGATAAAGCCGTAACTTCGTTGGAGAAGGAGTTGGGAGAGCCACAAAACATTCAGGAAGTGGAACAAAAACTCCTCAAACATTTCGCAAATTTGTTCGGAATGGAATTGGAAAATGTGGAAGCTTGAGAATCTGCCAATGTGAAAATGAAAACTTTCAACCCTACGGGTAGAAAACTGACCTTCTACTCAATATTAATTACTTGGATACAATAGCATCGGCTACCGATCCAATCACTACACAATACCAAAACGATGAGCAAGAAAAAAGATAATCCAGAAAAAAAACCGAAAGTCCATGATGATTTGAAAGGTTTTGACATTGAAATCAACAAATTTGGGGAAATCAATTCTTCAATGCCTATTGATGAACTCAACAAGTTTCTCGATAAACAAGTGGTGGACAAAAAACTCAAAAATAGAGACGATTTAGACGTCAAAAGAGACGAAGAGGAATGAAATAATTTGAAAATGATAAAATTTGCAGATTTGTAAATGTAATAATCAAAACAAAAAAGGTTTTCCGTTCTTGTCAAAACCTTAATTCTGATAACTTTTCGAGTATTTAAACTCGAAAAAGATACCTCAAAAATCAATGTGTTATAAAAACTGTCGGGTAGAATGAAAATCTCACTACTTGATACTAATTACTCACTACTAAATTATGCCACTCGTAGGAATTATAATGGGAAGTCAATCGGATATGAGAATCATGTCTGAAGCCAAAGAAGTTTTGGAAGAATTAGGAGTTTCCTATGAAATCACAATCGTTTCTGCTCACAGAACGCCCGAAAGAATGGTGGATTATGCACAAAATGCCAAAGGCAGAGGCCTGAAAGTGATAATTGCTGGAGCTGGCGGAGCTGCACATTTGCCTGGAATGGTCGCCTCGCTCACTACTTTACCAGTCATTGGCGTTCCCGTCAAATCCCGTAACTCCATTGATGGTTGGGATTCTGTGCTTTCCATTCTGCAAATGCCAAGTGGCGTTCCTGTTGCCACAGTTGCTTTGGATGGGGCAAAAAATGCAGGAATTCTGGCTGCTCAAATCATTGGAACTTTCGATGAAGAAGTGGGAGAAAGCTTAGTGGATTTCAAAGAAGGTTTGAAAAAGAAAGTGCTAGATTCGGTGGCTGAATTGGAAGGCAAGAAGCAGGGGATTGGATTTTAAGTCATTTATCTCAGTACATGACAAAAACGGAGTGAATCCCTCGGAGTAGTTCCACAATGGAATTGCAAGAAGACTCTCCGAGTGGTTGAACGGCTACTTTGAAGCGAGAGAATAAAAAATTGTCATGTACTAAGGTCATTTATATAAAAATAGCGCAGAAAGACACTTTTTAAATGCGTTTACAATTGAATATCAAAAACATGAAATCCATATTCTCATTTATAATTTTAGCAGGATTTTTATCTCTAGCATCTTGCAACAAAGAAGGTATGAAAACAAAAAATAGTGTTCCAGAATCTCAGGGAATGAAAGGCACGGTTGTATGGCTAGAAGGAAATATGATGCCTTCTTATGGAGAAAAAAAGAAAGCGGTAGAAAATAAAGGAAAGCCTGTAGTTCGAGAGATATACTTCTGCAAGCCTACTAAAATGAATGAATTGGAAAATGATGGAACGATATTCCAAGGTGTTGAAGAACGTATGTTCAGGTTTGTCAGTTCTGATAAGAGTGGTAAGTTCTCAGTAAACTTAGCGGCTGGTAAATATTCAGTTTTCACGAAAGAAAAAACTGGTTTTTTTGCTAACTCTTTCGATGGAGAAGGTAACATTAATTTGGTAGAAGTGAAGGAGGGCGAAATGACTGAATTGAACATCCAAATCAACTACGCAGCTTCTTTCTGATGGATTCTTTCTGGATTTATGCACAATTAGGCTTCGAGCACATTTCGGATTTAGCAGGATATGACCACATTCTGTTTGTAGTTGTACTGTGTGCCGTTTATCGGATTTCCCAATGGCGAAAAATACTGATTTTAGTTACCGCTTTCACCATTGGGCATTCTATCACTTTAGTACTTTCTTCTCTCAAAATAATTTCCCTACAACAGGAAATTACAGAATTCTTCATTCCCGTAACCATATTCCTAACCGCTATTTATAACATTTGGAAAGGGGAAACAAAGTCCGGCAACTCAAATACTGTTACTTTCCATTATTTGCTGGCTCTTTTTGTAGGATTTATTCACGGAATGGGCTTCTCTAACTTCTTCTCCTCCCTATTTGGCTCTGTGGAAGATATTCTATTGCCACTTTTTGCTTTCAATGTAGGGTTGGAGATTGGGCAATTACTCATTGTCGGGGTAATTATGCTAGCTTCCTATTTAGCATTGAATCTCGCCAAAGTTAAATTTCAATATTGGAATTGGATGGTTTCAGGAATTGCCTCAATCATTTCACTCAAAATGATATGGGAGCGAGTTTTTTGGTAGAGAAAAAGACAATAGATTTTTCAGAAAAGAAGACTTGCATTCTCAAATACAATTGCCATTTACAAAAATTGCCAAATAAGAGTATTTACATATCTTATTTCTATTCCGCCACAAAGGAACCTAAATACGGATGCCATTTCTCTCTCCAATCGTACCATTCCAAAGCAGGAAATTGCTTTTTGTAATCATAGAATGATTTCACATCGTAGCAGTAGCCATGGTAATAATGCTGCTTACCCAGTTTGATGGCATATTCAATCTCCAAAAGCATGGTATAAAGCCCCAAGCTGTTTTCAGAATAATCTAAATCAAACATGCCATAAATGCTTGATATTCCCTTCTCGGAAATATCGAAAAAACTAGTAGCAATCAATTTATCATCCTCAAAAATATTCAATTCGTAAGGAGATATGGGGATTTCTGGATTTGGGGAAATGAAATTGTAAACAGAATCGGGAATATTGTCAGTAAATTTCTTCTTGTGTTGATGGAATAAATCAATTTTCTGCTGATTGATTTCCACAGGCTTGATTTCCGTTTTAAAGAAGCTGTTTTTTCGGACGATTTTACGGAAGCGTTTACTGTGTTTGTATTCCGAAAGATTTAGACGAAGTGCAAAAACTCGGCAGACTGATTCCTCATAAATACTCAAATTGTACCTGAAAAACTGCTTGCCAAAGTGTCTCCAACCACTCGAAAGCAAGCTATCTAACTCTTTCCGACTGACTTGCTGTAAATCAATTTGGTCATATATCAACGGTATCTTTTCCAAATCCTAACCTCTTGATACATTTTTAATAAAGTCTCTTCTCTCCTCAGTATATTTCTTTGACTTTTTATACCAAGCCACACCAATTGCGGCAATGAGAAGGTAAGGCGCAACCATTAAGTACAAAATTCCCTTGTTCAAACCTGCGCCAACCGCTTGCCCTCCATTGCTAATGCTGTTCTCTACCGAAGCTCGGCACATAGAGCATTGCGCTTCTGCAACTTCTGGAAAGAGCATGGAAACAACAAAAAGTGAAAACATCAATATATATAGCTTATAGTTTTTCATGACACTCATGGCTCTATTGTTTTCTGATTGGATTTATATTTAAGCAAATATAAGGCTTGAGTAGTTTGGGTTATATATTTTGGGATAATTTATGGACTCTAGCTACTGTTAAATAAAAACTACTCAATAATTTTTACCAGAGTCTGATTACCCTATTTTATTCTAAACCGCAAATACCTATTCTTGTTTTATAATGTCTTATATCAATTAATTGGTTCAACTACATCTTTTAGGAATTGTAGGCAATTTCTCGATGGGAACTGAGTCAATTAAATTCCCTTTTCTTAGTGGGAACTATTGGATTTGGAGATAAATATCTCTAAATCAATTGAACCAAATTCTATTCTGTGGAATAAAAAAAAGGACTCACAAATGAATGTAAGTCCTTTCTTAGTGGGAACTATTGGATTCGAACCAATGACCCTCTGCTTGTAAGGCAGATGCTCTAAACCAACTGAGCTAAGCTCCCTTTTTTAATCAGAACAAGCTTTGTTTCTGATTGGGAGTGCAAAGATAATAGCAGAAATATAAAGTGCAAACATTCTTGAAAAAAAACTGAAAAAATTATTGCACCAAATGGGAAAGCTTCAATTCAACGGCTCCACGGGCATGAATAAGAATTTGTAGGTTATCATTGTTCAGCAACATTTCCTCTGGTTCAAACCAAAAGTTGTTGAACTTGACAGAAACCTTTTTACCTGATTTACTTTTGGCAATGCCATGTTCAATCAATTCGGGTAATTTATCGGAAAAGGGTTTGAGTTGGACATGCAACTCTTTCTGAATCATTGTTTTCACATCGTCATGTAGAAGCCAGTCGGCAGATGTTGCCAACACACTTTCTGTGTTCACATCAAAATCGAAATTATCTATTTTAATTTCCGTGGAAATAGAATCATACTTTGGTATTCCAGTAAAATACAATTTCCCTTTTGCATCTCCTGTAACCTCAATCATTACCAGTAAGCCATTTTCTGTCCCTTCAATTGTTAAGTCGGAGAGCGTGGCAGAATAGTCTTTGA
>JBLIFI010000416.1:0-4594 GCA_047633715.1 Flammeovirgaceae bacterium | reverse complement strand
CCCATCTGCTCATTATCTTGAATTCTAGGATGAAGTGTGTAGTTTGAGCCATCGGAAAGTGTGTATTCCAACTCAAAATAGGTATTTTCTGGGTTCACATGAATTGTGTCTCCTGTTTGCTTGAAAATCTTTCCTTCTTTGTCTCGGATAGGTTCGATGGCAACTCTCTTATAAAGATCAGAAGTTGGCAATAAAATTTCCTTGCTCACAAAGAAAGGAACATCATCCGACTCCATCCGTGGACCCCAATAAGTTACTTCATAATAGGGCTTGGAGATATCTAATGTATCTCCTTGTCGAGCTTCTAGTTTGCCTTCATATAGAATATCTTCGGAAGCAATTGCTCTACCAGGAATGCCTGTTTTCAAAATCTGATTCGCTTGGAGATAGCCGGTTGTTTGCTCGGAAACCAGTTTGTCTGCATTCTCAGGTTCGGCAACTCGCATGGCTTCGTTTCGGAAAAGCAACCAGTTTTTATTGTTCATATCTTCCGAGAAAGATTTGTTGTAAACCAATCCAGAATTGTTTAGGGAAATAATTTTGCTATAACCTGCCGAGAATAAAATCCCAATCAGCATGAGGGAAATTCCCATGTGCGTGATTGCCCCACCAGCCAATCTGATTTGTTTTTTTGCTAAAAAGGCTAGCACACTTCCGTTTCCAACCAAACCATAAGTTGCCGATAAAAGCAATACAATCAGCTTCCATTCTTTCATTCCGAAAGCCAGAATGACAATGGTGGTAATGATGAATGTGATAATAAGAGGAACGGCAAGCGTCTCCAAAATCTTTCCTTTTTTGAGTTTTTTCCACCATAAAATTTGACCAATAGCAGAAAGGAAGGCAATGCCTAATCCGAACCACATTTGCCATTTTGTATAGAACTCGATTTGGTCTGCTGGAGGTGCTACATTTGATTCCACTCCAACTAAACCTAAAAGTGCATTATAAACAGGAATTGAAGTTGGAATTAGCACTTGGAAACTTGCCAACGCCAAAACGGTTGAGCCAATAAAAACCCAAAACTCTGCATTGTAAGCTGTAGCTTCTTTCTCGGTAGTGGGGACTTCGCTCCATCGGCTTGCCATGAGCGCAATTGCCAAAAGAATGAAGGCGAAAAGGTAAATCAAAAGCTGACCAGAAAGTCCTAAATCGGTAAATGAGTGCACGGAAGCTTCGCCCAAAACACCACTTCTTGTCAAAAATGTAGCGTAGAGAATGAGAATAAAAGTAGCTACAACGCTAATCATACTCGCTTTCAAAGCCATTTTACTGCGTTGAAAAACCACCATCAAGTGAATGGCAACTACCCAAATGAGCCAAGGAATATAGACTGCGTTTTCCACAGGATCCCAGTTCCAATAACCGCCAAAGTTCAAAGTTTCGTAAGCCCAATAAGCTCCCATCATGATTCCCACACCCAAAATTCCCGCTCCAACCAAAGACCAAGAAAGTGCAGGTTTTACCCATTCGGTATATTTTCTGGTTTGCAAACCAGCCATGCAGAAAGCAAACGGAACGAGTGCCAAAGCAAAGCCCAAGAATAAGGTTGGTGGATGAATGACCATCCAATAATTCTGTAAAAGTGGATTCAAACCTGTTCCATCATCGGGAACAAATTCTGGGTTGAGGAGTAATTTCGGGTCGCTGGGCAAAGCATCTCGTAGGAGAATGAATGGGTCAGAACCTATTTTGATTGCCCAATCCAAACTTTCAATATCAATGGGAACTACGCCCAAAATCATGGAAACCAAAAAGGCTTGTACCAAAGCAAAGACAAACATGACTTGGTTTTCCCACATTTTGGCGGTTTTCAGCAGGATTGCGCCAATGATTACGTGCCAAAAAATCCACAAGAGGAAACTGCCTTCTTGCCCTTCCCAAAAACAGGAAATCATGTAGTGTGTGGCAAGGCTGTTGGAGGAGTGCGACCAAGCGTAATGATATTCGTAATAGTGATTGTAAATGATGAAAAACAATGAGGCAACTACTCCAAATACGCTTAACCCATGAACATAGAAGGAAACTCTGGCTGTTTTTCGCCAAGTTTCAGATTGCTCGAAAGTGAGTTTTTTACTGGTCGCTTTTAGGTAGGAAATGGCGGCAACCAAGGCGGAAACAAATGCCAAAATGACCAATTCATGCCCCAAAATACCTATTACCGAATGAAATTCTTTCATATTGTCTTTTTGTAATTATCTCCGCTAATCTTGCTCTTGATTTTCGGAGTGCAAAGTTAGTGTAGGATTGAGTGGATTTAAAGTTTTTGGTGGAATAGTCTGATGTATTCAATACAAAGTGTTCGGGAAAAAGGTTGTTAGATGGAAAATTACTAATTTTGGATAACATCTAAATGGCAATTCTATGCAAATTAAAGATATACATATACAGAATCTCCGAGGTTTTGAGGACGAGAAAATTGAATTTCATCCGAATTTGAATGTTTTTATTGGAAGTAATGCTTCGGGGAAAACGACTATTTTGGAGGCGGTTTTAGATTGTTGTTACCAACTTGTAGATAAAGCAGGAATAGATAGAGGGAAAAATAGTTTTTCCAAAAGGGACATAAACTATTCAAAAGAATGGAGTTTGGTTACATCGAATGCGGTCATTTATTTAGATGGGAAGGAAACAGAATTATCTTTTGCCTATAAATTAGGGCTAGAAAAAGATGAATCATTTCTAATATACTTCTTCAACTCTGACAGAAGCATGAGTTCATTGAGTTTTGGGGAATCGGGAGAGCCAAAGACCTTGCCTATTATAAAGTACTATCCACCGCATAATGACGCTACAAAAGGATATTTGCAAAAAGAAAGAAAATCTTATGAGACATCCCAATTAGAATCATGGGAATATGTATATCATAATAGGTTGTCTTATACAAGGTTTTTAGAGTGGTTTGTAAATTATGAAAACCAAGAATTAAGAGAGAAAAGTTTACGTTCAGAACTTTCTTACGAAATGCCAATCCTCAGATTTGTAAGACAAGCAGTTTCATTTGCACTAAAGGAAATCTATAATAAAGAGCTGATAGTTCGTGGAGATTCTATAAAATTAAACAACAACAACGAACTCTTTCCTACATTAGTAATTCAAGAAAGAAAAGGTATTGCCACAAATAATGAATACTTAAACCAAAAATCAGATGGCGAAATTGCCATCATTACACTAGTTGCCGACATTGCCTACAATCTCGCAATTGCAAAAGATTTTGAAAATGATGATGAAGGTTTCCTTACAGCTTCCCGTGGAGTTGTCATGATTGACGAAATCGAAACGCATCTTCATCCAAATTGGCAAAGAAAGATTGTTCCCATTCTCCGAAAAGTATTTCCAAACATCCAGTTCTTTATCACAACTCATTCCCCACAAGTGGTTTCTTCTGTAGCGAGTGAATCTGTGTTTGTTTGTGAGGATTTCAAAGTGAATAAGGTCAATTTCAGAACGAAAGGAACAGACACCAATACACTTCTGAAATATATTTTCAACTCTACGGAAAGACCGCAAAAGTACATAGATGCGCTAAAAGAGTTTGGTAGAAAAATAGATGAGAAAGCAGATGAAAAAGAATTGATAGCCATCATTGATATTGTAAAAAAATATCGGGCAGAAGATGATGGAGAAGATATAGATTTATTGGTAGAAGATATGATGCTCCAACTTGAAGCACACAATTTTGATATGGAGTATGAGATGGATTAAAAAGAATAATCCGCCCAACTCGTTCCAAACCTACACAAAAGGGATTGGCGCAAGTTATTCAGATATGGATTCGGGGGAAATACTGGATTTGAAAAACTCACTTCTAAATGAGCAAGAAGGTCTATGCGCTTATTGCCAAAAGAAAATCAGCATGAAATCTATGACTATAGAGCATCATTGCGAACAATCTATCTGTAATGGTGAAAATGGAAATTTTGACAGAAGATTGGATTATAAGAATTTATTTGCGGTTTGCCTTGGAATGAATGGAAAGACAGATAGGCACTGCGACACAAGTAAAGGCGATGTTGCACAGAATAAAGGCATGAAGGAAAGATGGCTTCCCATTCAGGTAAACCCAACAATAAATGCTCACACTAGAGCATTGAAATACAATGCTTACGGAACACTTTCTTCTACTAATGAAAGGCACGATTCTGAACTTAATAAAGTGTTGAATCTAAACGCAGAGTTCTTGAGGGATTTACGCTCAAAAGAGTTCAAAACCGTATTCGCTCTATCAAAAAACAATACATCAAGAATGAAAAGAATTCTCAAAAAGAGAATGGATAAAAACGCTCCTTTCAAAGGAATGTACGAATATATGTTGCAACGATTTACCTAAAAATCAAATTTCTCAATCTCCCAAAAACCTGTTAAATCCTCAATCCCCGAACTAGCTGTTCATATTTCCTGTTTTGGTTTTATCGCTGAATTTTTATCATTGATAATACTGTAAAACACAAAACACTTATTGCATTCCAACAACTTTCCGACTAATTCTTAATCCAACAAATCCTATAAAAAACAGGATTTGTTTTGCATTCATGATTTTTGATTCCCTGTAGGCTTGCAATTCGTATATTTATATAGGAAATCAAGTAAACAG
>JBLIFI010000415.1:0-4599 GCA_047633715.1 Flammeovirgaceae bacterium | reverse complement strand
AATGTCTAGCACCATACTTTTATCCGACATTTCCCACCCTTAAAACTCAAATTATTTATTTTATAAAAAACAGTTAAATCATTGATTATTAGCTGATTGTATTTGTGATTTTTCCTTCAATAAAAAAGCAGCGAAGAATCTTGGATGTGGAGAAATAAGCTAAGTTCTGTTCATTTTGTAGGGAAATACCGAAACCTGCTATATTCAAACACTAATGTTCCTTTCAACTCCATTTCTCAAATTCTTAATACAATTTAGTTGAAGCAAATTTTAACACTTAATACTCTGATTTTCAGTATTTTAATTAAATGCAAAATTTAAATATTTAGGGTGGGAAATGTCGGTTTTATTGTTAACCTCCGTATTTTATTTTTGAACAATCAAATTGTGCTAATCGTGTTTAAGTCTATTTTTCTTTTCTTCCCTCTTAATTCTATACTTCCTAGAGGTGTTAGTTTAAATCCGTCAGTATCAGAAATAAGATCAAAGGTTTCCTTAGAAAGCAAGATGTTTACCCTGTAGTGATTGCATTGTTCTTGGATTCGAGCGGTAGTATTTAGTACATCTCCTGAATAGATGATATCCTTCTTGATGACACCAATTTCACCCGCCATGACAAGGCCATAATGAAGCCCAGCCTTGAATTCTGGGATGACCTCATATTTCTTTTCATAGATTGGCCCTAAATCAGTAAGTTTTTTCTGAATATCAGTAAAGCACCGAAGACAATTCGCATTTCGAATGCCCTTTTTAATTGACCATGAGATTACAATTTCATCTCCAACATATTGATATATTTCGCCTTCATTGTTAAGAATCGTATTGGTGATGTCGGCAAATACATCATTCAGTAAATTAAAGTATTTCTCATTCCCTATTTTCTCAGCAATAGTAGTTGAAGAACGCATGTCCATAAACATAAAAATTCTTTCTTCTTTTTTCGGTTGGTGGTAATTTCCTGCGAGGAATTTTAATAATATACCAGGGCCAAATCTATCGTTGACTTGTAATAAGAAAAGTGTTAAAAGTGTGATGATACCCCACAAAATAAAATTTGTAATTAAAGTCGGATTAAGAACGAACTCCAAAGTCGTTTTCATGGAGTCAGACGAAATCCCCAGTAGCCCATATTCTCCTATCAACATCGCTAATGTTGCTACCAAAGAGACGAATACAAAAATCAAGACATAAGCTGTGAGTGTTGTGAGCATAGCGAATTTGAAAGATCGCCTGCGGAACAATTGGCTATTAACCCAAACAAGCAAGACCCCACCAAGCACGCCCGCAATTAGCCCAGTTAATATTGTTGTTAGAAAATAAGCGACAGCGTTGAATTGAGGTGATGGGCCTAGGGAATAGGGCAGGGCTGTTAAGTCGCCCTTTTGCAAACTCAATTTTCCGCTTTTTTTAACAAAAAAATAACTAAAAATTATTTTTTAATCGTTATTAAGATTTTTTTTGATGCAGATTTTACAGGGTTATGTGATTTTTATGTAATAAAAAATATTATTATTCACAATAAAAACCCTTGTAGAAGCATGACTTAACAGCCCTGGGGAATAGGGGGAATTGATGATCGTATAATTGAAAAAAAAGATGAACATATTTAGAAGAACGTAACCAATAGTAATTATGGCTACCTTGCTGAGATTCATCTTTAACTGTCGGGATAATTTCATTTAATGAATGCTAACTTGTCGATATACTTAACTATTACGTATATAAGTACCAAGAACTATTTAATTGACATTATTTATTTCTCGGTAAATATATTTAAAGTACTGATTTTCAGTTGTTTGATAGTTATTGATTACTATCAAACAAAATATTTCCCGTACTTATCTCTTATATAAAGCTAATATTTTTTCTGAGATTATAGTAATTGTGTTTTTGAATAAAAGTAATAATGTTTTGATTATCAATTTTTATGGTTTTGGTATTTAAAGTTAGCCATATATAAACGTTTAATATACGGTTAACTCTTAAACTGGTAGTGATTTGCGAATAACTTCCTCCGCATTCAATTTTGAAAGCCTGTAAATAGCCAAAGTCTAATGATTTGGAACGTGTTTTTGCTTATTGAATAGCTTTGCCATCATTTGCTCAAGGCTTTTAAAATTGGCGGTGTGACTTAGTTAATTGAAATGCGAGGAGTTGCTGGCGATTTATGTGGAGTTTCGGAATGCGTAAATCAACTATCAGGTTTGTAATCTACTTTGAATGTTCCCCAAGCTCAATCATAAACCCGAGAGAGATTCCGATAAAGACACAAAGCCATACTTTAATCGAATACTACCGAAAAATTCAACCAAAAGAAAATTTGTACTTGTTTTTGGATAATGAGCAAGTTCCTCAGACTTCTGGCTAAAGACTTTCCACAAAATCTACTTACTTTGCACAAAGTCCGAAAACCTAGATTTTGGGCGAATCATTTCCGACTAAAGACTATTTTCAATGGGTTTCCATCAGGCTAAAGCATATATAAAACATCAATTACAGGCAGGAACCGAGCATGGGCTTGATTCTGAATTCGTGCATGAGCTGTATTCTAAAGTGATTCAGCCCGAAAAGAATTATTATGTTTTTCTGGAGTTGGAGGAGCTGAGAAAAAAACTCCTGAAAGATGAACGTACTATTTCCATCACCGATTTTGGTGCAGGCTCAAAGGTGATGAAGGGAAATGAGCGCAGAATTTCTCAGATTGCCCATTATAGTGTGGGCGGGCGATTGGAAGGGAAATTGCTTTTCAAACTGATAGATTTTCTGAAACCAAACACGATGCTGGAATTGGGAACTTCCCTCGGCTTGAATACGCTTTACCAACATTTGGCAAACCCCAATGCCGAGCTGATTACGTTTGAAGGCTGTCCAAATACTGCGAGAATTGCCCAAGAGAATTTCAAAGGTTGGAAGGTGAAACCCAGAGTCGTGATGGGAAATATTGACGAAACCTTGAGGCGAGAAGTTGCTAAGCTAGAAAAGCTCGACTATGTGTTCTTCGATGCCAACCATCGGTATCAGCCCACGATTGACTATTTCAACGTTTGTCTTGAAAAATCTCATGAAAATACCATTTTTATTTTCGATGACATTCATTGGTCTGCCGAAATGGAACAGGCTTGGGAGGAAATAAAACAGCATGAATCTGTCAGCATCACAGTAGATTTATTTGAATTGGGATTGGTGTTTTTCAAGAAGGAACAGCCAAAACAGCATTTCAGATTGAAACTGTAGTTTTTACATTCTTACTGTGAAACTCTCATGAGTTTAGAGCATATTTAGATTTACTTTACTCCTTTATGGCTTTTCAAAAGTGCTTTCTTATGTTTCAACAGGTTTTTCTGAATACAAAATTGCAGTAGAAAACAACTCCAACCCGATTAGCAATGAATTTTTTACCCAAAATATTCCCCTACAAATCGTTTTTATACAAAACCAAGCTCAGCAAAGGAAAAGTGGTTGGAGTTTTACGAAATGAGAAAGCGGTGTTGCAAGAATATGGCAAGAAACATCCACTCAAAATTGATTTATCTGGAAACAGTAAATTCACCATCCGAGAACAATTCCCTTCTGGCGGAAAAGGCTTGACCCGATTAGTTGGGGAATTGAAAACCTTGGAAAAAGGAACTGAAATTACTGTAAAAGTCATTCCTAATTTCTTGGTAAAAACAATCTCCAACCTTTGGAAATACTTCATGAGTTTGGCAATTTCCCTTGCAATTGTTACCGTTCTGGCTGGATTCTTTTACTCTAAAGACCTGTTTACGTTCCTTTGGCTTATTCTGCCTTCTGGATTTTTCATTTATGTAGTTGCTTTAACTACTCGCAAAGTGCTGGAAAGGCAAATCAAACGGCTGGGCAGAGTTTTGGAAACTCTCATTCAGCCAGAAAGTGTGGAGGTTTTGGAGTGAGAAATTCGAAAGACTATGTTGACAAAGTAAAAGATACGCCATGAAACTCGAAACAATTCCCTATTCAGATTACGAGAAAGAATTACCCCAAAGTGGAAAATACATTTTAGGGCAAGAAAGAGGCGAGAACATTATTGTCTATCAGGCTTTCAATCCGCTGATTTCCAATTATGCCATAGGAAATCAGCAGTTCGGAGGTTCGGCTTACAGCTTTACACGAATGTCTTGGATTAAACCCAATTTCCTATGGATGATGTACCGAGCAGGTTGGGCGAGTAAAGAACATCAGCAAGATATTTTGGCTATTGAAATCTCCAAAGCCAACTTTGTGAAATTGTTGGATGAAGCAGTTCACTCTTCTTATCATGAATCGGTTTATGGTTCGCATGAAAACTGGAAAAAAGAACTTGAAAACTCCAGCGTGAGATTGCAATGGGACCCAGACTACAACCCGAATGGCGGAAAATTGGAAAGGAGAGCCGTTCAAATTGGTATAAAAGGAAACCTACTAAAAGATTTTGCTACCGATTGGATTATCTCCATCGAAGATATTACTCCTTTTGTGAAAGAGCAAAAAACAATTTTGGACAGTAAACAACTAGACAAATTACTTGTGATAAAGGAACAAGTGATTGAAATAGAGAATGAAGAAGTTCGGAAGAAACTGGAATTAGAATAAACAAAAAGT
>JBLIFI010000414.1:0-4600 GCA_047633715.1 Flammeovirgaceae bacterium | reverse complement strand
TTTTTTCTGAATACAGCCACTTATTACCCACTTTCTCCACATAAATTTGTGGATAATCGGGCATGATGATGTATCTATTTACATCGTTCGCAGTAGAGTCTTGATAGTTCGAGTTTTTGGAAATTGCATCTTCATCTACATAAAAACCCAATCCATCATAAATCTGCTTGAGTCGGATTGCCAATTTCTCAGCTTCTTTCTGAGTCAAACCTTGGGTATTCAGCGCCTTTGCAGAAACTTTCGGAAAGTAATTGTCTTTCTGCAAATTCTTCAAATGAGTAATTACCGTGCTTTGTGGTGAAGAAACATCTGCTTTCTGTGCGGAAAGTGGAAAATAGGCTAGAAAAATGAGCAAAAATGCCCATAAAATTCGGAGATTATACTTCATTTTGAATCGTTACTTAGTTTGCCGTTTTACTGAACTGCAAAGCTAAAAATATATAAGTGATGTGCGAATTTAGAGGTATGATTTATCGTATCTGAATAGCTAAAAACTATAAGAGTAGTTGTAAGTATTCAGTCTTCGAATTGCTAAATTTGCTATTCAAGGCTTCTTATCTTGAATCAGTATTAGCAAGTCGGTAGCCAAAAGTTTCCTAACTTGCTAAGACAAGAAAGTTAGGAAACTTTCGGCAGATGGAGTCGAGGCTCGAAGGCGAGTCCCATTGTAACCTCGACTAGCAAAACAGTCGGGTAGAGTAGTCCAATATAAGCTTTGAGTAAATTCTCCTTTCTTAATTCATAATTCTTCATTTCTTCGTTACCCGTTTTTCAACTTGTCTTTCATTTCCTTCAAGCTCATTTCTGCTTTGGCTTTGGCGGCTTCCTCATTCATTTTTTTGAGTTCCAAGGCTTTTTTTGCTTCTGTATTGGCTTCATCTGTGCGGTTTTTCATACGCTGGAGCATATCTTCGGTAGATTCTTCGTTTTTAGGAGAGAAGCTTTCCATCTCTTTGTCCCAATCGGAAACGGAGTTTTTGAATTGCTCAAATTGGTTCTTGATATCTAATTGCGATTCGCTCTTATCCGAATTGAATTGTTTGTGCGCTTGGGCAATTACTTCTCCTGCTTGCAAATGCGTCATTTCCCCACGAGCCACTTTTGCCATTGTCTCATCGAAAACAGTTTGATAGTTTTCTTTCAGGTCAGATTCGGTAGATTGTTTTTTGAGTTGCGGGAATTTCTCTGTCAGAACCTCCTCAACTACTTCTTTTATAAGCGACCTTAATTCTGTTTTATTCAAGTCCATTTCTTTGGTTTTTGGTTGGAGTTAGCAAAATAGGGAATTTTGTGTGGGAATGGAAGAACTTGGAGAGTTTGGTTTTGCAAAAGAGTGTTTCACTTTCGTTACTAAATTCCCAATCGCTCTACGCTCAAATTATTCCCATCTGCAAAATAGATAAAATAAGCCCTTTCCAATTCCGAGTAAACTATGGAAATAGGTAAATTAGTCAAGAATGGAATGATGGAAGCCTCAGAGCCATCAATAAAATACAATCGGCAAGTTTTGATTTCTGGGCTGGTGATAGCAACGATTTCCGCATCTAAACCGAAATGGAAGTATTGCACAATCTTCGGTTCTTCTGTCTCAAATTGTTTGTTGAAAAGCCGTGTGCCTTTCGGGTTGAAAATGGAAATCTGCTTGCCTTCTTGTCGGGAAACAAGCCATTTTTTTTCGGTAGGATTGAGTGGATTCTTCGACTCATCAAATATCATTTTGAACCTTGTAGTTACCTGAGAACGTGGGAGGTTTTGAGTTTCAACTACTTTTCCGTTCAAATCTATTCTCAGTAAATTTCCTTTTTGAGTAAGTAAATTCATAAAACTGTTGGAGCTAGAATCTCCATTTTCTACCGTGAAATCAATCAAAGTCTCTGTGAAACTCAGCGGAAAACCTGCTTCACCTCTCCCGAATTGGTCAAACACATTGAAAATGCCTGATTTCTGAGCAATCACAAAAAGGAATTCCTTGCCAACCCGAATGCTTTTTACTTCGGTTGCCAACTCGCCATCTAGCTTTTTGGATTGCCAACCCACACGAGCTTTTCCGAATTTATTGTAAACACTCACGTTCCCAAACTTGTCTGCCACGGCAACTTGGTAACTGCCATTTTGCTTAAAATCAAACAAACTCAACTGGGAAATTGGGCGAGCTGGCGTGTAGATTGGGAAACCATAAGCCGAACGTCCAAATCTATTCATCAAGCTAATTTTATTACCAATGGCAAACATGAATTGGCGTTTCCCATTGCCAAACCAATCTACCTGAAACACTTCTGAACCAATGGTGTTCCCCAATTCAACCGACCAATTTCGTTTCCCGACTTTACTAATCAGATTGGCTCTTTTCCATTTATCTAACACAAAAACCTGTTTGGAACTATCTGTCTGACTCTCAAAAACATAAGGTTTGGAAGCGGTTGGTGCAGGGATTTTAGTTTGGAAAGCCACAATTGGCATCTTGGAAATGGAATCATCTTCCACATCGAAAAAACTTCCTGTATTTGGTTGGAGTTGGAAATGGAAAGTGTTCTTGTGCAAATCTGATTGGAGAGAGAAATACTGCCATTGTTTGAACTGGTTTCTGTTTTTCCAAAGTAATTTTCCCCAATCTTCCTCCACCGAATTCTCCACAAGCAATTGCAAATAAATTGGCTGTATAAATAGCGTAAAATGTTTGCCAGAATTGAGTGCATCTAATCCATTTTGAGAGATTTTATTTTTCAGTACATTTCCCTTGCCCAAATTTTCGAGAAAATCTATTACTGCTTCGGAAGAATTAGCCAAAAGCCAATAATCGCCCACTTTGGTGTGGTACGTTTTTTCAAATTCCCCATTAGTTTCCGTTCCAAAAAGCAACTGCGGAAAGTTTGCAAAGGGGATTATTCCAATAGAATGATGTTTGAAAGTGAGATTGGATTGAGTAGAATCTTGAAGGAAAGCGGTTGATTCAGCCAATTCTTCAAGTGTTTCATCAAATTTTTTGTCGTCTGAAATCCCAACTAAAATATAGCTGTTTTTGAAATTGTTTTCCGAAAATCCTGCGTAGGAAAAAGTTAATTCTCCACCCAAAAAGTCAGTAAAATCATCTGTCTCCAAACCGAAATTACCTAAAATATCATCCGTTTGCTTTTTGCTATCTTTTGTTGGTTGGATTTTCCAGAATGTCTCAGAATCAGAGAAATTCCAACTTGTGAAATAGGCAATGTTGGCAGGCAGTAATTCAACAAAATTAGATTTTTTGGTTTTTTGGTTTTTCCATTTGGCTTGCTTCTTCTTAGGAACAGTTTTCCCATTTCCAGTCAACTTGCTTTCTGAAAAATCCAATTTTGCCCAACTGCTCCATCTCTCGCGTGCTAACTTATTGAGTTTCTCGGCAGTTTCTGGTCGGAAAACACTCTGTGCAAGCTGGTAAACCTGTTCATGATTCCAATGGATTCTCACTCCAACTTCTGTACTTTTCTTTTGCTTCTCTTTTCTGTAGATTTTATCCCAACTCTTACTTTCCAAAAAAGATTTCTCTGACATCCGAATTACATCTTCCACCAAAAAGCCGTGGAAACTGCCAATTAGCCAATTGTCTTTTTCAATGAAACTGAACAGGCGTTCTTTGTTGTTTTTACCAATTTTGGTTTCCCAAATTGGCGTATCTTTATATTTCCGATTCTCCCATTTTGTCCCTTGCAATTTGGCGAAATCGAACAACCATTGTTTCTTTTCTCCAACAGGCACAAAAAATAAAAATCCAATTTCAGATTTGGCAACTACATGAGCCGAAATCAAAACAGTTTCTTTCTGAAGTAGCTTTTTGAGCGGAAGAATCTCATTGGAAATACTATCAAGTAACTCCAAACTTGCCAAAACAGATTGGGAATGGGGTAAACTTTGTAGAGAATTGGCGTAATCTGAGGTGTCAATCTGCGCATAAATCGGTTGAATTCCAGTAATTTCCACCACGGCAAAAGCTTCGTTGGGAATAAATCTCCAAACAGCGTTTTCTGAGAAAAGCGTGATAATCAGAAGCAATAAACCAAATCCGACCAAAACAAGAGAAAGGATTTTAGACCAAATTGGTAAAGCCTGAAATTGGCGAGTTATTTTGTTGAAATACTTGGTAAGTTTCAATTGTATACTGTTGAATTTCAATCTATTGCTTTTAGTAATGGCTTCTAGGCGTGCAAATATAATAGGCTTTAAGTAGGCGACAAGAGAAAATGTGCAATCGAATCATATAGCAAGAAACTGAAAAACAGTAATTTAATCTAAAATCTATTGTCTTATATCTTACGTCATACTACTGTACATTTAATAAAATAGCGGAATGAAAAGCCATTTGTGTTTGTTTAAACTGACGTAGAATATACTTGAAAATTTTTTGGAGGGAATTAGCAAGAATCACGATTTTATCTACTCCATTCCTAAAGACTGAAACTGCTTTTGAAGTTGTCCCGTCAGAATATGTTTTGACTGCTATTTTCTTGTAATCCTTCAGCCCTTCGAGTACCGATAATACATAGGTAAAAACTACGATTGCGCGCATCAGATTCTGCTTTGCTTTTCCCTTGACATTCATCGCTTCTAGGTCAAATCCATTGGATTT
>JBLIFI010000413.1:0-4606 GCA_047633715.1 Flammeovirgaceae bacterium | reverse complement strand
GAAATATTGATTTCGAGAAAATTATTCGGGAGGTTTTGGAGGGTTATGGGCTTTCGGAAGCAGTCAGCAAAAGACCTCGCTTGTTTTTCAATTTGATGTCCATTGCCAGAAGTGCGGCTTTAGTAAAGAAAGATTACCATGCTTTTGCCCCATTTCTTGTCAGCAAATATGAAGAATTTGAACAGCAACATGGCTTTTCCCAATCCAACCTCTACTATAAATTGAACCTGCTTTACATGGTAAGCCATGTGCTTTATCGGAGCAAGCAGTTCGATGAGTCCATTCAGTATTTGGATTTACTTCTCGAAAATCTTTCAGAGGGAAAGAAGGCTTATTTCGAGATATTCTACCCAAAATACTGCTTACTATTAGCTGCCAATTTGGTATTCTCCAACCAATCGGAAAAAGCTACGGAGGTTTTGGAGCAGATGAGAGAGGGAAATAAATATAAACTTTCAGATAAGGAGGAAATCGAAGTGATTATCAATTTGGGATTCTACTATTTCCAACAGGAAAAACATGAAAAAGCCGCTCGCTGTTTGCGGGAGTTGAACCGCTCAGACCAATATTACGAAAAGAAAATGGGTCGGGAGTGGGTAATTAAAAAAAATATGTCCGAGATGATTTTCTACTACGATTTTGGAGATTATGATTTGGCAATCAATAAATTAAGAACCATAGAAAGAAATTATGTAGAAGTTTTTGCTCAGCCAAACTATCAGAATGTCAAGCCATTTATTCAGCTGATAAAATTACTTTTTAAAGACCCTAGCTTGGTAAGCAAGCCCAATTTCATGGAAATAGTAGATAACTCTCTCCAGTTTCTGCCATTTGAAGAGGAAGATTTGCAGGCAGTAAGTTTTTATGCTTGGCTAAAATCCAAAATGACAAAAAAAGGTTATTACGAAACTTTGCTTGCGCTTACGAATGATAACAAAAAAGAAGATGCGAAAATCAATTAGATTTCCAGCTCTTCCGAACCAATATATTTCCTAAGAACTCAATACTTTATTTGTTCAATTCATTTACTTCTTTCACATACATTTCAATGGCACCTGTCATAGATGGCGCATTTGGCATGGGAGCCTGAATATCCAGAAACAAACCTTTCTCTAAAACAGCTTGGGCTGTGGTTGGTCCAAAAGCAGCTAAACGAGTGGTATTTTGCATAAAATCAGGAAAATTCACGTAAAGCGAATTAATTCCCGATGGGCTGAAGAAAGCAATAATATCGTAGGTTACATCATCTAAATGAGACAAATCACTTGCTACGGTTTTGTAAAGAACTGCTTCGGTAAAGTTGAAGTCATTCTCAGCCATAAATTCGGGAATATCGCCTTTGCGTATATCTGAACAAGGATAAAGGAATTTCTCTTTCGGGTATTTCTTTATTATTTCGAGCAGGTCTTTTGCAGTTCTTGTTCCGCAGAAAATTTTTCGTTTTCTGATGACAATGTATTTTTGCAAATAATTAGCCGTTTGCTCCGAAATGCAGAAATATTTCATATCCGCAGGAACCTCAACTTTCATTCCCTTGCAAATGCGGAAGAAATGGTCAATCGCATTTCTACTCGTAAAAATAACTGCCGTATTATCTAGAATTTTCACTTTCTGCTTCCTAAAATCGCCCAAATCTACGGGGGCAACTTCTATAAAAGGAATAAAATCTACTTTCAATCCGTATTTTTCTGCCAAAGTGAAGTAGGGAGAATTCGGGTTGGAAGGTTTTGGCTGAGAAACCAAAATAGATTTAACAGGTTTGATTCGAGTTTTAGGGATTTTGTTCGCTGTCATAGCACCTCTGAGTTTAACTTACTTTCTGATTGTTGCCCACTCCAAAAAAATAAAGTTTGGCGATCTAACAACTCATACAGACTTACTAGTTTTCTACCAAAAAATTTATTAAAAACAAAGTAGGTAGGATTTCGGTGGCGCAAAGGTACGAAAATAAATACACTCTTTTGAAGGGAAATGCCTTATTTATTCTATAACTCACTAAAACAATATTCAAAATATTCGTCAAAACGACAAATGCGAGCGAAATTTGGTACGCAAATGCAGGATTTGACAAAATAGAAAAATGTAAGATTCCGCCAAGAATCACCAAAATCACTAAATAAATCTGATAAATGTTCATGAACTCTTGAACATGAATAGTGGTTGCCTTTCTAAAATCATAAAGAATACTCATCAGAAGCATGAAAGCAAATCGGGCAATCAGAAACAAACTCATCAGCAAAAATAGCGACAGGAAAGAGCCTAGAATTGAATTGGGGAAGATAAGGTATTCTTGAAGCCCCGAATTATTACCTCGCAAACTTGTGATAATGATGTAATAGTAGGAAAATCCCAAGCCATAAAACGTGATAAAAGCCAAAAATGCCAACGCATTTACTCTGGCTTCTGGTGCTTTCCGCTTGAAAAAATAGTTGATATAGCCCGATAAAGCAGGTGCGTTTAGAATGGGAATGGAAGTGCGGGAAAGTAGTGACATCCCTGCCAACATAATAATAGTGAGGATTGTATAAGTATCTCTGTCGGAAAGTGAATTTTCGGCTCGCTTTTCAATTGCTTTCTGAGAATCGTTAAACTTAGGAATGAGCTCTTCGTATTGCAAAATACTAGCTTTTAGTTCTTTAGGCAAAAAAGGCTGTCTGAAAACAGTAAGCAAGACAGAATTATCAGCAGGAAGTTCTTTGAAGGAAATATTAATCTCACCATCTTTTATTTTTTCAAATAAAGTGTTGTTTACAAAAATAAGCACACTTTCCGATGCTTCTACTTGCAAGTAAAAATCTTGCCATTTTTTTGTGTCCAAAAGTAAATGTTTCTTTGCCACATCCCCATGGTAATTCTGTAAATAGGGTACATAATTACCCAACTCATCGTCATACACAATCCATTGGTCATCTAGGCTTTCGACCAGATTGAGAGATTGCGCCATGATGCACAGATTGGAAAACAGGAAAAGTATAAAAAGAGTTGTTTGCTTCAAACTAAGAGGATTTAGGCATAATGTGCCACTCGGACTCGGATGCTTTTGATGCAAATGTAAGCTAAGATTCGATAAATTCATTTGATTAGATTTATCGAATTGTTCTCTTGCAGAAATAATTACAATCTCCTGCTAATCCCTAACTGCAAGCCCAATGTGAGCGTATGAGATTTTCCGTAATTATCGCTTGCTTGCCATTTCGGAGCATTAATATCTTGGCTGATACTTCCCTGCAAGCCAGCAGAAATGAAAACTCGCTCATTTAGGTTGAAATCTGCCATCAGTCCTGTATTTGCCTGCCAAGTATTTTTTCTGAATCGCTCAGTAATTTCGCTGACTTTACCGTTGTTATTTTGGTGCGCATTATGGAGAATACTGAATGCCCCACCCAATTCCCAATTCAGCGAAACCCGATTGCTTTTGGAAAGCGGATGTCTCCATTTAAGTTTGAAAGGAACTTTAGAATACTCCAAATCAACTTCTCTTCTCGTGTTTTCGAAGTGAATCACATCTTCGTAGCGTTGTCCTTTGGTAGATTTAGGAATATAACCTAACTCAAAACCAAGCCCTTTTACAGGGTTATAGCCTACTCGGAAGCCATATTGATAACCCCAATCAATTTTGTAGGCAAACTCATATCCATCAAATTCATTATAAGTATTCTGGTTGATAATCCAAGTATTGTCAACTGCTGAAGTCAGTCCAACAAACCAATTGCTTTTTCCGTTTAGCCTAATTTTCTGTTTTTGTTTGGTTTTTTTGAAAACAAATTCAACACCTGAAACTGCTACTTCCTCAAAACTGCTCGGTATTAACTCTTTATTGGCATAAATGCGGGAAAGGGCAAGCAACCGAACGTCTTCCTTCCTTCCACTCAAAGCAGAAGCAGGCCCTTTTAAAAGCATTGGTTTACTTTTAGCCAATTTTTCACTTTTCCTGAAAAGCTGCTTGGTAATTGATTTACCTAACTCCTTGTTTACCAGCAAATTACTTTTTTTAATTGTAGTTTCTGGAGTTTTTTTCTCGAGAAGTATTTCTAGTTTTGCTAACCCTTTAGCAGAAGACAAGTGCTCAAAACCATTACTCGGAGTAATACGCTCGTTTTGAATCTCTGCAAAATTTCTTGAATTAGAGATTAGCAAGTCAACTGAAAACCCATTTTGGTTGGAGACAGATATGGCAACACTTGCTATCAGAAAAGTGAGTATGGAGATATTGCCAAATGTGAAAAATCGGAATTTTGGTAATTGGGAAGGGAACAACTTGTTGAAGGCTGGAGCCATAGATTCAGCCTCAGCCATTTTTCTTTTCAGCTGCCTGTCTAAATCTCTATCGTTAAGCTGCTGTTTCATTCAATTTTGAGCTTTCTGAGTTTGATTTTTCTGAAATAATTTCTTTGAGCATATTTCTTGCTCTTCTGACTCTCTGCTTGGAATTGCCTTCGGAAATCCCAAGCATTTTGCTGATTTCCCGATGGGTGTAACCATCAATACCATAAAGGTTTAATACTTCACGATAACCAGCTGGTATTTTTTTGATGGCATCCATTACTTCTGAAAAAGTAATTTGGCCTAAAATATCTTCCTCTACGGAAATATCGTAGCAAATATC
>JBLIFI010000412.1:0-4608 GCA_047633715.1 Flammeovirgaceae bacterium | reverse complement strand
TTACACATGTGGTTTACGAAGAAGAATATACTCTGCCAGGAGATGAAGGGGAGCCTAGGGTGGCTTGTAAAGGCTGTAACGAATCGGACAATGAGTATTGGTCGGACAATTGGACTGACCCATTGACGGGCAAGGAGTTCCACATCAAGAAAGTAATTACTTTCAAAAAGAACTTGGATGGCACGACCGATTTGAGAGTGAAGCTCAGATTTCGCCCTGGAGCACTCACGGCAAGCCCAATCTACTTCCCCGATGCCATGACTGAGACTGAAATAATAGTCAAGGAAATGGAGCTGACCGAAGCCATTAAAAACAACCTCTCGGAAGTACTAGACCAACAGAATTCGCTCACAAAGGCAGTTTTGGATAACAAAGGAAACCCAACCTATGATGTGAATGGCGAGCCAGAGATGGAAATTAAAACTGCTGATGACAAAGACTTAAGCCTCTTCCAAAAAATAGGAGGCTATGCTACTTATACATTAAAGGCAATGAGTGAGGCAAAAACGCCAGAATCTATTTATGACGATAGAGGTACTGAGAAGAAAACAGCTTATGACCTCTCGCCCATCAATACACCACCTCTAGTTGGTGGAAGTATTGATGGACTTGTAGATATTGTAAAATCTCCTATTGACATGGCAAACACCATGATGGATTTGTTTAAGCCAGATGTTGCCCAAAGCATGCTGAAAGAGCTAAAAGGTTTGGTCTCCTTGGAAGGAGTCAAGAAAATTGCTAGTGGAGCGGCAGAAGGTTTTATGACTACATTAGACAAAATAAATAGTGATGACCCCGTAGAGGCTGGTTATGAACAAGGTAAACAGAGTGTCGCAATATTGGAGATTTTTGCGGGTGGCGGGCTGACCAGCGCCATCAAGAAGATTGGCAAGGGCGCAAGGGAGATGCTGACAAAGCACACCAACGGCCTTTGGGAGAAATTTGGTAAATTCGGCAAGAACAAAAAGCCAGACGGCAAGTTCGACAAAGGCAAGCATGACTTGAATACGGTTCAGCTGAAGAAATTGGATGACGATTTGGCGGGCAATCAAGCATTGAAAGATGACATGGATGGGAATCCTGATTTGGTCGATAGCTGGAAAAAGCTTGATGACTTGGGGGAAGCAGGCGAATTAGTTAGAAAGAATCCTGAAGCTCTAAAAAAACTAGATAATGCTATCAAAGAGGGATTAGATGCTACTGATGCGATAGAGGATGCAATTCAGACACTTGGAAAAAGTAAACCAACATGGCCGGAAATACAGGCATTATTTAAGCGAGGGAATGATTTTAATAGGAAAGTTCGAAGCCAAGTTCCCAACCCTTATCAGTACTATGAAGTTACTGTAGAGAAAACGTTAAGCAATGGTAATGTAAAGAGATATAGACTAGATTCCTATAATCCAGGCTCTGATATAGTTTCCAGAAAGGCAACAGACTTTAATAATATTCAAACAACAACATTCCAGAAATACATTAGCGAATTAAAGAACAAATACCAGACGGGCTTAAAAATTGTAAAGCCTGGAACACCAATAAATGGGCAGACTTTACAGGGTGCTTATAAATTAGAAGTTCCAAAATCAAACCTCACTTCCTCTAAACTCACAGATTTTCAACAGATAGCAAGTGACAATGGGGTTGAAATAATATTCATCGATGAATTTTAGATATGATTAGAGCATTTGAAAAGGAAATATTGAATGATATTCATTTTGCAGAGAGGTTCATTAATGCTATAAATGCATGTGTTAGAGATAATAATACATCTTATAAGTTGCTAAAAAAAGATGTTAAGGGCGCTCTTTCAAAAAGTGGATATTATTTTGAAAACGTTAATAATCAATATATAAGTGATATTACAGATACTGGCATTACTTTTCGTTTGATGTTTGATATTAAAGATGATAGTGTATTAACATACATCTTTGTATTAAAGGGAGAATCGTTTTTAAACAATGGCCTTTCTCATTTTGGATTTATGCTAAATTCATTTGACTTGACAGGTTATGAAATAAATCAAAATTTTGGATTCAACAGCATAAAGAATTTTTCGGAATACATAGGAAGGATAATTTCTATCTTTGAAGATTTTAAGAAAGAGTTTATAAATCGAGAAAAGCCTGATTGATCGAGCTTTTTATATAACCCCGCCCGGTCTAAGTCTTCTTACTGGGGCAAGTCTTAAGCGAAGCGAGACTTGTTCCTAAAAATACTCAAGTTTTCAAACTTGAGTATTTATGAGTAGTGAGTTTTTCGTAACCAAATTTTACATCTTTGATGCTCTTTTGAGCTGGCACAAGCCTTTCCGAAAGGTTGGCTTGTGCCCCCACTGGTCTAAGTCTTCTTACTGGGGCAAGTCTTAAGCGAAGCGAGACTTGTTCCTAAAAATGCTTCAAGTTTTCAAACTTGAGTATTTATGAATAGTGAGTTTTTCGTAACTAAATTTTACATCTTTGATGCTCTTTTGAGCTGGCACAAGCCTTTCCGAAAGGTTGGCTTGTGCCTTTTTTTGCTTCAATTGTTTCGTTGCATATTTCAAACCCGAAGTATTATTTAGAACTTTGCAGTCTGATTCGACAAGATTGTTAACGGCCATCCCCTGTGAATGCACCACCTCTAGTTGGTGGAAGTATTGATGGACTTGGAGATTTTTGCGGGTGGCAGGCTCACCAGCGCCATCAAGAAGATTGGCAAAGGCGCAAGAGAGATGCTGACAAAGCACACCAACGGCCTTTGGGAGAAATTCGGTAAATTCGGCAAGAACAAGAAGCCTAATGGCAAGTTTGACAAAGGCAAGCATGACCTGAATACGGTTCAGCTGAAAAAGTTGGATGATGACTTAGCCAACAACCAAGCGTTGAAAGATGCGATGGATGGGAATCCTGATTTGGTGGATAGTTGGAAGGCTTTGAGTGAACACCCAAAATGGGTCAGAAATAATACTGATTTACTAGATAAAGTTTCCAAAAACCCACACCTAGCTGATAAAGTGAATGGATATTATAAGAATTCACACGCTCTACCTAAGAATTTCAAACCGCCAGGAATTTCTGATGGAGTAGAATATGACAAATTCGGATTTCCAAATTTTAAAGATGGACAGGTTTTTAAACCAATTGATAAATTGGAAATCGATATGAAAGGTAATTACTCAACTGACTTCACTCAGGCAAAATCTAAGTTACTAGTGGAGTTGAAAAAAACAGACCCAAATGCTAAAGTTTTGAGTAACCCTTTACGAGTAAACTACAACGGGCAGATTAGCGAACAGCTTACATGGCATCATATGCAAGATGGTAAAACGATGCAACTAGTAAAGTATTCTGTACACAAAGGAAAAAACCATACTGGTGGTGTATCAATTGTTAACAACCACTCAGAATTAGTAGGCTTTTTCCCAATCGACTAAAAGATATACACTATGATTACTGCATTTGATGTTTTGCCGACAAGAAATGAGAAGCTGGAAATTCCAGAAGAATTATCTTTTCTTCCTTCAAGTTTCAAATATTATCTTTCTTTCTATCATCAGTTGTATGAAGAACTTCCATTGAGAACTCCAAAGGTTTATTTATCGGAAGATGATACTTTTTATCAATTAGGCTGGGATAATGATTGTTCCAATAGTATTCTTCGAACTGAAGGGGACAGATTGGTAGGAATGGAAAATATGCAAAATATAATCGAAAATTTAAAGAAAGATACTTATTGGAAGGATGATGGATTATTGTTTATCGGTTCAACAATTGTGAATCATATCTTACTGAATACCGTAACAGGGGAGATTATATTTCAAAAAATCGCTAATAAACGAGGCAACTATAAAAAGTCGGCTGACGATGTTATAATTTTCTTTCAAAAAGTTATAATAGTTCGGAGTGAAGAAACCTTGGGTGATTTGGGCATAAATCCTAAACAATTGTACAAGAATTGGGAGGAGGATTTTTGGAGAGTGCGGGAGGAGTGACTTTTTATTCAGACAAGAGTCCGGTTTTTTTAGTCGGATTCCTGTCTGAATAAATCCAAAATACCGAATGGCGGCCCCATGGTCTCTGGCTACGAGAAGGGTAAGCTGGGCGTGGCAATATTGGAGATTTTTGCAGGTGGCGGGCTGACCAGCGCCATCAAGAAGATTGGCAAGGGCGCAAGGGAGATGCTGACAAAGCACACCAACGGCCTTTGGGAGAAGTTCGGTAAATTTGGTAAGAACAAGAAGCCAGACGGCAAGTTTGACAAAGGCAAGCATGACCTGAATACGGTTCAGCTGAAGAGGCTGGATGATGATTTGGCGAGCAATCAAGCATTGAAAGATGCAATGGATGGGAATCCTGACTTGGTGGATAGTTGGAAGGCTTTGAGTGAACACTATTCCCTCGCCCAGCGGTTTGTTGCGCCAATCAACTTGAATATTTTGTTGGAAGACGCTTCACTTGCTTCTCATTTGGAGATTGTGGAAGTGAAAGACCACGAAATTGCCATTCACTATGAAGATGGGAATTTCAAAGAAATTTTGCCTGCTGGAAAACATGCTTTCTGGAAGGGAATTGTAAAACACACTTTCACGATTGCCGATTTGAGCAAACCAGAAATCACAGAATCAATCCA
>JBLIFI010000411.1:0-4626 GCA_047633715.1 Flammeovirgaceae bacterium | reverse complement strand
TATGATTTCCCAAGGCAAATTCATTTCCTACAATAATATGGTCAATGCATTGGTAATGTCCATTATGGATATGTGTGTAAATCATATCCTGGTAGCTTTGCCGCGCCTGAATATCTTTGCAATTATGAAAAAGTGAAGCCCAAGAAAACTGCTTGATTTCATGCCATTCATCGTAGCCAATTTCTGGTGGCCGGTGCATCCATGGCTTATCGCTGGTAATCATGGTAGTGGTTACTGAACGCCCACCATCATTCAAGTCTCCAAGCAAAATGGCTGGATTTTCCGAATTAATGACATGGTCAATCAGTAAATGCCTGAGTGCACAAGCTTCTGCAGCTCTTTTATAAAGTGAGCGAAGTTGGGCAACTGCCAACTCTGAAGGGTCAAGTCGGTCAGATTTCCTCCCAAAAAGTGGTCTTTTGGATTTTAAATGCGCCACAAAAACAGTTACTACAAAGTTGGGAGCAATTTGAATATCGGCTTTAATGACTGGTCGGGAAAACCGTTGGGTTTGCATTGGAATTTCCTTTTCATCATCTTCTTGGTCAATCAAATTCAGCTGGAGTGGGAAATCATAAATCCGTTCGTGTTTCAGAATGGGAAAGCGACTTGCCAAAGCCACTCTTGGGCTATCTCCATCTGCATTGGCAGTAATAAATTCGTAATGTTTATATTTATCTGACTTGGAAAGGATTTCTTTTAATGAACTTTCATGAAACACTTCTTGGAAACCAATAATATCTGTGTTCATCCGTTTCAATTGTGCTTCAATCCACTCAGATTTTTTCTTGAAATTCTTTTGGGAATACTCCCTAGAACCATAATATTTCACATTGGGCGCAACTAAGTTGAGCAAGGGCGCATCTCAAAATGTCGCACACTAAAAAAACATACGCTGGCAGAGGTTGAAAACCCTGCCAGACGTTGGGTTTATTAGAAATTTGGCATTCATAATGCTCCATTATTTCATTTAAAAAGTGTATTCTAATTTATTGCGACAAAATGAGATGCGCCCGTTGAGCAAATTGAATGTACCGATTCGGAATTTTTTGGACATAGTTTATATTTGAGGTTTGAATTGGAAGATAGTAATTACACATAGACCTGCCAAGTATCAAAGACTTGGCAGGTCTAAATTTACCATAAAATGAACCTCAAAACTGAACTCCTAGCCGAACATTCCAAAGAAAATGCACAGAAAATTTGTGAAGCCGTTGGAAATAGCCCAAAATTGCTAAAAGAGTTTCTGGAGATTTTTCTTGGCGAAGATTCTCGACTCACGCAAAGAGCTTCTTGGGTTTTACGATTTCTTGGAGATGATTTCCCCGAGCAACTCCAACCACACAAAGCGAAGCTGATTGCAAACCTCAGAAAGACTAATCATGATGCTGTGAGGCGAAATACTTTGCGCTTCTTTGAGAAGGAATCGGAGGAAATTCCCGAAGAAAGTGAAGGGGAAATGGCAGATTTGTGTTTTGAATTTCTGGGTTCAAAAACAGAGCCGATTGCCGTCAAGGTTTTTGCCATGACTGTTCTTTACAAAATCACACTCAAATTCCCCGAACTCCAGAATGAACTCAAAATCCTGATTGAAGACCAAATGCCCTATGGATCAAAAGGTTTTCAGAGTAGAGGAAAAAAGGTTTTGAAGCTGTTGGGAAATAACTGAAAGGAGTCTCCAATACGAAACTCTCCTCTGATTACATAAGTACTCATACTACTATACATTTTTCATTTTCCTCGGATTTGAGAATCCGAGAACTGTCAGAAATAAGGTTCTGACAGGCACAGTTTTACTTTTGTAATATATGACAACACTACCAGAAATTGGGTGAGAGTACCAACATTCAGTAATAATGCTCTTACACAGTAATCTCTGCCTCAGGTTCAGCTATTACCTGATGGTCAATAGGCAATTTAACAGTAAAAATAGTCCCTTTACCTACCTCAGATTGAACCTCGATAGTACCAGAATGCTTTTCAATGATTCCATGAGAAATAGACAAACCCAGACCCGTTCCTTTACCTACATCTTTTGTACTGAAAAATGGCTCAAAAATACGTTGTATAACATCCGGAGACATACCAGAACCAGAATCAGAAATACTGACATGGGCAGTATCTTCTTCTTGCCATGTTTTGATATGAATAGTACCCTTGTCTTTAATAGCATCTACTGCATTAGAAAGTAAGTTCATGAATACCTGATTCAATTGACCAATATTGCAATCCACACCTGGGAAAAACTCGCTATAATCTTTAATTACCTCTATTTTGTTACTTATTTTTGTATTGAGAATAACAAGAGTTGAATTAATGTTTTCATGTAAATCAGCCTTCTTAATATCTTTTTCATCTAACCTTGAGAAGGTTCTCAGGCTTTTTACAATAGCTTGTGTACGCTCTGCGCCTTGGAGAATATCTTTCAATAAATCATCTGTATCTTGGGTAATGTCTTGGAAATAGATTTCTTCTCTGTAATCTTCAATTTCTTTTAGCTCTTTAGCAATTTGGGCAGGGTCTCCTTCTAAATCAATTTCATGGTATTTATCTAATACATCATGAATGTCTTTAATTAACACTTTGAGCGTGTTAGCACCTGCAAAAACAAAATTGATAGGATTGTTAATCTCATGGGCAATTCCTGCTGTAAGTTGACCTAATGATGACATTTTTTCTGCCTGAACCAACTGCACTTGGGTATGTTGTAAATCATTGAAAGTGCTTTTCAGCTCATTCTTTTGATCGTTCAAGTCCCTTACTTGGCTTTCAAGGTTCTCATTTAAAGAATGAAGTTCCTCGGTGTTCTGCATGAGTTCTTCATGTTGCGCCTGAAGTTCTTCATTCTGATGTTGCAACTGATCATACAAGTTAACCGTATTTTCTGAAAGCCTATTTTGATAGATAGACTGTGCCAACCTGGAAGAAACATCTTCTAGCAAATCAATAGATTCTTGCTTTATTTTACTCGGGAAACCAATTTCAAGAACCCCTTGTAGTTGATTATCAGCAAACAACGGAATTACTGCCACAAAGTCTATTGGCATTTCGAGCAAAGTAGAGGATGCTCTTTCCGCTTTAAAACTGGACTAGTTAAGTGGTTGGTTTAAAGTTATAAAATTCATTCGGTGTTTTCATATTTAAAGCAGAATGCGGTGCATATTGGTTGTATTCATTCACCCATCCCTGTATCTGTTTATATACTGCATCTGGATTGTCTAGGCAATTTTCATAGACATAATCTCTTTTAAAAGTCCCATTAAAAGACTCAGTTCCACTGCGGCACATATTCCATTAGACTGCGGTGAGTAAGTTGGTGTGTTACAATCCTCCAACTGCCATGCCTTTATCTGCTTCTTAAGCCCTTTTTCAATATACTCTGGTCCATTATCATGTAGGAACTGGAGTTTGCCTTTTTTTGGGATTGACTCTCCAAAACGGCTAAAAAGAGCTTCCTGCAACATCAGCTCTATATCACATGCCTGCATATGGAGACCTGCCTTCCACGCTATTACAGAGCGGTCGCAACAGTCCAATATATAGGTAAATCGGATTTTCTGCCCGTTCCAGCATTTGATCCGCCATGGAATGGAGAGGTAATATCGCTTGCCCATCTGGTATTGGAACTCTTAACAGCCACCTTTCCTGTATGCGGACGGTTTGCACCACGAGGGCGATTACGCTTTATCAACAAATTACCCTGCTTCATAAACCGATGCACCATATATTTAGTCAGTCCAATGCCATAATCCCGTTTCAGTATAGCCTTTACTCTGGGTACTCCATAGGTTGCTTTCTTGGCAGTAATTGCCAGAATTACCTCTTTGGACTCCTCCTCCAACATCCTGCGTGGTGTTCGTTTCCTGTCTGGGTAGGCTTTGGGTTTGTAGTAAACAGTTGATTTGGCTACGCCAAGTGCTTTGATTGTCCTATTCATGCTCACTTGGTATTGTCGGGATAACGATTTAACTTCCTGTTTAGTTGTAGATCCCATTCCAACTTTTTTTTTAGAATCTTGATGTCTAGTGTCGCCTCGCCCAAGGCTTTCTTAAGCTCATCGTTCTGCTTCCTGAGCATCTCCAACTCTGCTTTGGAATGTAGCTCCCCCTCATTCTTGATACCCATAACTGCTCCTGATTTTGCGTCTGAACGCCATTTGTAAAGTTGGCTGGCAATTAACCCATACCTGCGACAGTATTCTGGATAAGATAGACCAGAAGTCTCCCAATCCTCAACAATCGTGGCTTTTTGTAAAGAGGTAAGTATCCTTCTGCCACCTGCTGTAATTCGTGCGTTCTTCAATAATTCTTCGACCATTTTGTTTCCTGGTTTACACTACAAAATCAGTCCAACTTTTAAAGCAGTTAAGAACAACATTCGTATTTACTAGGAAGAAAGTTGCCAAAGAAGTAAAAACTGATGTTACGCAAGCTCTATTTTTTGTTAGATTTCGTAGATTCCCTATTAGAGTTGTTATGTCTTGATTATCAATACTTAGTCTGTTTGTATTTTATTTTCAGATTAGCCAACCCTGCACAAAGTTCAATTACCTCATCTGCAAAATTCTCTTTTCTGTTTCTGAATTTCTGATTTAGGATATTATACCTCTTCATTCTCCCTATTGCA
>JBLIFI010000410.1:0-4631 GCA_047633715.1 Flammeovirgaceae bacterium | reverse complement strand
TCTTTTTGGAGTGTTTCGCTGTTTTTTACATAAGCTTCATAAGTCATTTTCTTAATCTCTTCTTTGGATTGTGAGAACGCAGAAACCGAAAAAGTGAGGAACAATACTGCAAATACGATTGATTTTAAATTCAAATTTCTCATAGCTTTCTTGATTGTTTTTGGTGTTACGTTTTAATTTGACTTTCTCACAGAATCCAGGTAATTCGCTTGGTTTCCGTGAGATTGATAGCCAAAACAAGCTATGAAATCACACATTATTAAATGTGTTTGACCAAATGCAATTCTGAGTTGACGAGTTGCAGGTTCAAAAGAAAAGCTCTTTTTTTCGATTGGATTTTACAGATTCTGGGGTTTATCAGCTCAACTATGCGCTTTGTCAATTAGCAGAAGTAGTTGGTCAATTGGGGAAGTGGAGAAAGAGAATTATTTGTTTATTTTGGAGGATTGAAGAAAATTTTTGCTTAGCACTTACGTACCAAGCTGAGTATCTGCCGCCCCTTTGGGACTTTCATTTAAGTCCCAAAGGGGCGGCAGATATTTAGGGTAGGACGTAAGTCCTATCCAATTTGTTTAAGTTGACAGCATTGAACGCACACACGCTTCGCCTACACAGAAAACGCACGGAATAACACGGAGAATACTTTTTTAATTCGCAAATTCTCCAACTCACAAAATCGCTAATTCCTAAAATCAAAAAACAGTTAAATGTCGAACCTAAATCATAACTCAAGAAGTGTTTGGAAAAAGTGGCTCATCGACTCCAAACTCTACCATCTTCCGATTTGGATTTTGTACGAGGTTTTGAGCAATTTGGCGTTTAGTACAGATACATTCAGTTGGACTTGGCAGAATTTTTCAATTACAAGTTTCTACCTAATTAGCCATGTAGTAGGTTCTTATTTCAACATTTATTACCTGATTCCCAAGTTCCTGAAAAATGGAAAATATCTAATTTACTGTATTCTGCTATTTTTGAATCTGCTGATTTCCCCACTTATTATCATTCTTGGTTTTGCAATTACCTTTCAGTTTGATGAAACTGTGTTGAGGATGTTTCTATCTGACCAAGCAGTTTGGGCAGGAACGATTTATGGAAGTGGCATTTCCACCATTGTTTATGTGATGATTCTGAAATTGGTAAAAGAGTGGATTATATCACAAAACAGAGCGAAGGAATTGGAGAAAGAGAAATTGGAAACGGAATTGAAGTTCCTGAAAGCACAATTCAATCCGCATTTTTTGTTCAATACCATCAATTCTATCTTTTTCCTAATCCATAAAAACCAAGACCAAGCTTCCGATTCGTTGGCGAAGTTTTCGGAAATGCTTCGCTACCAATTGTATGAATGCAATGAGGCGAAAATCCCACTCCAAAAGGAAATTGCCTATTTAGAGAATTACATTGAGTTGGAAATGCTCAGACAGGAATCAGACTTGAACATCGCTTTTGACAGTAAAATCCGACCAGAAAATAATGAAGGAACACCAGTAGAAATCGCACCATTTGTTCTAATGCCTTTTGTGGAGAATGCTTTCAAACACGCTTTAAAAGATTCGGAAGGAAATTATTTTATCGAAATCCGACTGAAAAAGGAGAAAGATATCTTGTGTTTTGAGGTCAGTAATTCCATCAATCTGCAAACTGCAAAATCTGAAGAAGCCGTGAAATATGGAGGAATTGGTTTAGAAAATGTGCGAAGAAGGTTGGATTTAGTTTATCCGAATAGGCACAAATTTGAAATAGAAGAAAAGCAAAATAGCTTTGTTTCTAAGTTGGAGATTGAGTTGAATTGAGGATGTGGTGATTCGATGATGCGATGATGCGTTGATTCCTCAATCAAAAATTTGAATCAGGATTAACAGGGTTTTCATGATGGAAAAGGATTAGAAAAAGAGGTTTAAAGAATTCTTAATTTTACCCACATTGAATACCGATTCAACCAAAATTAGACTTCATATCAAAAAGCTAAATCTTGAAAATTCTCTAATCCTATGAATCCTGATTCAGACAATTTACAAGATTAACCGTTCAACCTTTGGCAGGGTCTGCCGACTGCTTCCAAGGTTTCAATTCTTCTTTTTTAATTCTTAATTCCATTTATGCGCTGTTTAATTATTGATGACGAACCGCTTGCCCGTGAGGGAATTGCCAATTACGCCAAGGAAATTGATTTTTTGGAAGTGGAAGGAACTTGCTCAAACCCGTTGGAAGCGAGTATTCTGATGGGGAAATCGGAAATAGATTTATTGTTTTTGGATATTCAGATGCCAAAAATCAATGGAATTGACTTTCTGAAATCTTTGAAAAATCCGCCAATGGTAATTATTACCACGGCTTATCCGAGTTATGCGCTCGAAGGTTATCAGCTAGATGTAATAGATTATTTGCTGAAACCAATTACTTTCCAACGCTTTTTTCAAGCAGTAAACAAGGCAAAAACGCAATTTGATTTACGCAAAAAAAGCATTCCAGTTCAAACTCCACAAGCAGAAACTAATTCAGAAGAATACTTTTTTGTGAAGTGTGAAAACAAACTAGAGAAAGTCAAAATCTCCGAAATCTTGTTTATTGAGGGAATGCAGAATTACATCACAATCCATACGGAATCGGGAAAATACATGACTTTGCTCACGCTAAAAAGCATGGAAGAGAAACTCGACTCCAATCAATTTATGCGAGTGCACAAATCGTCTTTGGTTGCCGTGAAAAAGATTGATGGAATGGAGGGAAATGAGCTATTGATTGCCTCGCACCGAATTTCCATCAGCCGAACTTATAAAGATAATGTGATGGAAAAATTGATAAATGAAAAATTGTGGAAAAAATGATTGGTTGATGTGGAGATGCGGTAATGAAAAAAATGTGGAAATTTGAGAATGAATTTTTTTTTTTGATTCTGTGTACGAATCAATCAAGTCAAAAAGACCAGTTACATGAAGCTAACAGAGCAATCACACTCAACCCAACCATTCTTTGAACTTCTTCGCCTTATCTTTTGCCACCAAAACCTCTGAAGCTGAATTAGGGTTTAGCGTAATTTTCAGTTTGTAATTGAAATAAGTACCAATGCGTTCAATCGCATCTATATTGGTAATAAACTGCCTGTTGAGTCGGTAAAAGTTGGTTGGATTGAGCATTTCCGCCAACTGGTCGAGGGAATAATCTATCATAAATCGGTCTCCAACTTTTGTAGTCATAAAGACTAAATCTTCTTTCTGAAACCAGGCGATTTCCTCAGCTTTTACTACGAAAATCCGACTTTCTTTTTTGACATGAAATCTGGTTTTAAACTTCTTTTCAGGATTTTGAAATTGGCTGAAAGCAGAAAGCATTTCGTTGATTCCTGTCTCGTTTTTCGTATTGAATTGTTTGTTTAGCTTTTTCAATTTCCCAATCACATCATCCAACTTTTTTTGTGAAAAAGGCTTTTTCAGGTAAGCAATGCTGTTCAGTTCAAAAGCTTTAATGGCATATTGATGGTAAGCAGTTGTGAAAATAACTGGGAAATCGGCTTTAATTTCCTCAAAAATCTCAAAACTGATTCCATCTCCAAGTTCTACATCTAAAAATACAAGGTCTGGAAACTCGTTTTGGGAAACCCATTCTTTGGCCTGTTTCACACTTTGCGCCCAGCCAATCACTTCTACCGAATGCGAGCTTTCTTCTAACATTCTGGAGAGGTTGCGATAGGCAATTGGCTCATCTTCAATAATAAATGCGTTCATGTTGATTGGAGCAATGGAAGTTGTACAGTAAAAAGGTTCTCAGATTATTCGACAATGAATTTTTTATGAGTTAAAAATGAATATCTCCTCTCCAAATTCCTCAGCCCAATTCCATTAGATTTCTCCATACTTTTCTTTGGTTGGAGATTGTTCTCAACAACTAGGTTTTTCCCTTCTTTCCAAATTTTGCATTTGATAGGCTCTTCATTGCTCATTTTATTGTGTTTCACTACATTTTCGAGCAGTAATTCCACAGAAAGTGGAGGGACAAAATAAGTATCAAGTGTTTCCTTATCCAGTTCTATTTCGCATTGGTAGGATTTCCCAAGTCATTTGTTTAGCAGGAAATTGAAATGATTGACCAATTCCATTTCTTGTTTAAGCGGAATGAGTTCTTCTTGTGTAACAGCCAAAACACCTCTATACAAATCTGATAATTCCAACAAAAACTCTGAAGCTTCAGCAGGGTTTTCATGAATCAGCCCGTGCAAAGTATTGAAATTATTAAACATAAAATGCGGATTCAATTGCTGTTGGAGCGAAAGCAATTGCGCATCTGTTTTAGCTTTTTCAGCTTGCTCTATTTTCAAACTAATTTGTTGCTCTCTTTTGAAATAGAAAATCAAATATTGCATTCCCACAATCACTAAACCGAATACAACTCCAATAGACATACTCAATAGCAAATGCCATGAGCCAATGGAATCTTCCTGTCCTGAAAACGAAATAAAAGATTGTTTCATTCCGAGATACATCAGAAAATGAATAGCAATTATACCTAAAAACGCCAAAATAAAAGGAAGAATTTCTGACGATTGAGTTGATTTACTTTTAAGTTGAGTTTGGAGAAATAAGCGAGTCAACCACGACAATAAAGCAGTTTCCAAAACTAAGTAAGCAATC
>JBLIFI010000409.1:0-4657 GCA_047633715.1 Flammeovirgaceae bacterium | reverse complement strand
TACTATAACTGCAATTTCCGCCTTGACTAGCTTCAAAAACAAACTGCGATAAATAAGCTATTTATTTATTCACCGTTCCTTAGCAAAATGAAAATTCAAAAGTTTGGTTGGAGAAAGAGGCAAGAGACTTGAAACTACCGGTAGCGAATCTTCTTTTTCTCCTTTGTTTGCCCTTGTTAATACAGAGTAAATGAAAAGGTACAGTTGGATTGAATTTTTTTTTGAGATTTATTATTCAATAGACTTTATCACGATTCGTTTACCCTAATAATTTCCCAGCTCGACTCGGAGAGTCAAGGTACGAGCGGGTTTCAATACCCGCTCAAAACGACAAGCTGAGCTATACAAAATCAATCGTGATAATATCTAATTGGCTTTTGAAAAGGAAAAAGAAAGGTTCTTTGGTTGGATTTTGCTAGTTGCTCATTGATGAAGTGTAGGCAAATGGCAGAGTTGGGGAAGCTGGTTTACTCGAATTTTAGGCGTAGGACGGCTGGGCACGCATTCGTGGCGCCAACGTGCTAATTGAATATCATGAACTTCAATTATAGATTCTCTAGTTGTTTTAGTGTCATCCCGAATTTAGGAGGGAACTATCTAATACTCTCTAAAAAAAACCTTGTCGTTTGCAACCCCAGCTCAAGTCAGAATGACTACTCTACCCGACTGTTTTTCATTTTGAAATACGAAAAGGTTTGCTATGTCTGTCAGAACCTCAGTTCTGACAGTCCTCGGATTCTCAAATCCGAGGAAAATAAGCAATGTATAAATAACAATTATAGGCAAACTCTTTTCTAAATTCCCAAACTCCTATCTCGTAGCTATTTCCTCTACCTCACACCCAATCCAAAAAGAGCCACAATTCACATTGTCATAACCGATATTTTGCCAATTCAATCAGCAAAATGCTTTTCATCAAACAAAAAAATCGACTCAGAGAGTCGATGTACATTTGGGGTTTAGGTTCTCTAACAAATTTTGTAACTCATTTAGGCTTGATACTTTTTAACGCTTCAAGCGGAGCTTCCCAAGCAGTTTTTGTGCAAGAATCACAAAAAAACCTTAAAAGGCGACTTCTATAAACCAATCCAACCGTAAAAAACTTGCTCAATTTTTGATTCAGCTAATACTCTCCTATTTTCGCAAAGATTTTATAAAAAATGAGAGAAATAAATACAAGCTGTTCCTCTCTGAGTTTATAAGTGAACACATCTATTTGCGTTCACTACTAATTACAGAATACTCACTACTATTTTAAGTTTCTTATGAGAAAATTACTGTTTCTGTTTTCGTTTTTAATCGTGGCAACTGCCCTATTTGCTCAAAAAGACGAAACGCTGATAAACATTGGCAATCAAGAAGTTCCTATTTCGCATTTTGTCTATCTATATGAGAAAAATTATGGCAAGGCAGACACGGCTTACAACGACACGAGCCTGCGGGAATATTTGGATTTATTCATCAAGTTCAAACTGAAAGTTGCCGAGGCAAATGCTCGAAAAATTGACCAGAGTGAAGCATTCAAAAAAGAATTTGGCGGTTACCGAAAACAACTCCAAAGACCTTATTTGTCTGACAAAAATATTACCGAAGGAATTATTCGGGAAGCTTATGAGCGCATGAAACAAGAAGTGAAAGCGGCTCATATTCTCATAAAAGTAGAAGATTGGGACAATCCAGCAGATACTTTGAAGGCTTACAAAAAAGCTATGAAATTGAGAAACCAAGTTGTAACTGACGGAAAAGACTTCGGAGAGTTGGCGCAAATTCATTCGGATGACCCTTCTGCGAAATCCAACAAAGGCGATTTGGGTTACTTCACTTCTATGCAAATGGTGTACGAGTTTGAAGATGCGGCTTACAAACTGAAAGAAGGAGCGATTTCCATGCCTGTTAAAACTCGTTTTGGCTACCATGTTATTAAAGTGGCAGACAAAATTGAAGCTCGTGGTTCCAGAAAAGTAGCTCATATTATGGTGCGAGCTACGGCTGGAATGGATGAAAAAGACTCTTTGGAAGCTTATAGAAAGATTCAGGAAATTGCTTCGAAGTTAAAAAGTGGCGCAAAATGGGATGAACTCGCCCATCAGTTTTCGGATGACAATAATAGCAAAGAAAAAGGCGGGAAATTACCTTGGTTAGCATCTGGACAGGTTGTTCCTGCATTCTCTAACACCATGTTTGCCCTCAAAAACCTTGGCGATGTTTCCGAACCGCTCAAAACTCCTTTCGGCTGGCACATTATTCGGTTGGATAGCATTAAAAACATCAAGCCTTTTGAGGAAGTGGAAGGCGATATCAAAAAGCGAATCTCTTCAGATTCCCGCTCAGAACTCTCCAAAAAACTTTTCCTAGACAAACTCAAAAAGGAAAATGAGTTGGAAATTTATGATAAAAGATTTGAGGATATGTATGCGGTTTTCGATTCTAGTCTTGTGAAAGGACTGTGGAAACAAACTGATGCTATGAAAATCGCCAAGAAAAAGCTTTTCAAAATCCAAAAAGAAAAGTATTATGTGAGAGATTACTTCAGCTATGCACAGAAAAATCAATTTAGACAAAAAGGGAAAATTGATGCAAAATCTTATGCACAATCGTTGTGGTCGAGTTATATAGACAAAGCGGTAATGGATTATGAAATTGCCCATTTGGAAGAGAAATACCCAGATTACAGAAATTTGGTGCGGGAATACCGTGAAGGATTGATGCTTTTCGAGATTATGGAAAAAGAAGTTTGGGGGAAATCAATTGAGGACACCATGGGCTTGAAAGAGTTTTACGAAGCCAACAAGGAAAACTATAAATGGGGCGAGCGTGCCAAAGTCAACATTTTCAGCGTTTCCAACGAGGCTTTGCTAAAGCAGGTGAAAGCTGATTTACAAAAGGAAATATTTGTAGTAGAAGAATTGGATTTACGTAACTTAGTTTTCAGTTTGAATGACACCACTTTGGATAAAACTCGCAGAAGAGATGTAGATAAAGTGGGTTTATTGCTGAGAAGAAATAAAGATTATTCGGTGGAAATAAGAGGTGGATTTGTGGAAGGTGAAACTGTTGCACAGAATAAAATGCGTTTAAAGGCAATCAAAATTTATTTAACAAACAGCTACAAAATTGAAGCGGACAGAATTAAGATTATTGATTTGGGCAAGCGAGAAGGTAAAGTAAATAAGCCTTCCAACGCAGGTGGAAATGCAGATTTTATTGTACTCTCCACTTCTCCGAAAGCCTTGGAAAGCAAATACAATAAAAAAGATGCGCTCTCACTCCAAACTACGGAAGGTTGGTTCGAGAAAGGCGAGTTGGCAAGTCTCAAGAATGCTAAATGGGAAGTTGGCGAGCAAACTATGAAAGATGGCGACCGATTTGTATTCATCCAGATTAAGGAAATTGATAAGCCAAGACTCAAAAAACTGAATGAAACCAAAGGACAAGTGATTTCCGATTTCCAAGACTACCTAGAAAAACTGTGGATTGCCGAACTCAAAAAGAAATTCCCCGTGAAAGTGGAGACTGAGAAGTTTGAGGATTTAATCAAAAAATAGACAATAGATTTGAGAGGTAAGCAATAGAAAAAAAATAAGCAAAGGCAACTTGAAGTCATTCAAGTTGCCTTTGCTTATTTCAAGGTTTTCGGAACAAGAAAAACTCATCTTTATTTGGAAGTTTCAGAATCGACTGAGAAAACACCTGTGGGTTTGGCAATCTTGTACTGACTAAAATCCTCTTTTGCTCGCATACCTACTCCATAAAGCAATTCCTTATCTGTAGTGATTTTTACGTTTTCGTTTGTGTAAACTTCTTTTAATTTCTGATTCCAATTCAGTATTTCGGTGTTCAGTTGCTGGTTCTCAATTATGTTTTTCACTTCCACATTTCCAACCATTGTCCAAACTTGCACTTTGTTTATGAGAATCGCACTATCCCCTTTCATTGTGGTCTTAGGATTTCCTAAATTATCATACAAAGTCAGAAGGAAACCATCTGGTAAAATTTGGTCTTGATTCTGCATTCTCAAACTTGTGGGAGCAGTCACTTTGATTTTAACCATTGCTCCCTCGCTATACAAAACCTCAATATTTTTGTCAGTAACGACTGGTATATCTGTTAGTTCATCAGTAGGAATTTCCTTACTGAGTTTAGTTTTTTTACAACTCGTAGAAAAAGCAAGTATTCCCAAAAGCAATAAGAGTTGAAAGTATTTCATGTTCGGTAGGTTTTCAATTTCTACAAAATAGATGAAAAAATAGCTGATGGCAAAAAGAGAGTGGTTATTTTATGGTAAACGGACTTGTTTGTAAATTAGAATGTGAAACTTGTAGCGAAATTGATATTTGCGTAACCACCCACAATCTGATGAAGAAATACAATCTATTCTATCCGCTTATAATTCTATTTTTTTCTTGTGGAGAACACAATAATGAACTTTGCATTCAGAGCATTGAAATAATCGGGAATGGACTGAGAATAAACATAGACTCTGCAAAGGAAAAAGAGGTATTTGAAAACGCCTTGGAAGAAGCGCATGACCATCATTACTTTTCAACAAAATATTTTTCAATTATAGAAATAGATACAGCGACTTTAAAAGTTGTATCGAACGCTTATTCAATGTTCAGAAGAGAAGTTCAAGAAAGGCATTACAACGAAAGTCAAT
>JBLIFI010000408.1:0-4658 GCA_047633715.1 Flammeovirgaceae bacterium | reverse complement strand
CCAATGGTATTCCAGCTCAAAAGCAAACGGAACTTACACCAGTTTCAAAAAATACATGAAGTGGATTTTTATGTATGCAGGAACTGCTTCATTAGACAAGGAGCTTAAAAGGAAAACTGATTTGAGAGATATTGAAGCAGGAGATTTACTAATTAAAGGCGGTTTCCCCGGTCATGCAGTCATTGTGTTAGATATTTGTGTAAATCCAGCCACAAAAGAAAAACTGTTTATGGTGGCGCAAAGCTATATGCCTGCGCAAAGCATTCATGTGTTGAAAAACTTCAATCAGCCTAAATTGGGCGTTTGGTATTCTGTGGAGCATTGCCTGAAAAACAACATAATCCAAACTCCGCAATGGACATTTTACCCGAATCAATTAAAAAAATTCTGATTTACGTATTTACTTATTCTGTTTCGCTTGGTGGGGTTTACGGATTATGCTATTTTTGCATTCGCCCTCACTAATTCAATCCTGAAATGAACAGAATTTGTTTACTCTTTTTATCTTTTTGTTTTCTAGTAAGTTGCAAAAACACGAAGGAAACTCCTACCGATAAATCCAACCAAAAAAATAAGTTTTCCGACCCGATTTTAAGGAAAATCTATACTTTCCAAGACCAAAGACAGACAGATTCACTTCTTGCTTTTTTTAGTAACGAAAGCGCTGTTTATCGAGCAGAGGCTGCGTTGGCTTTTGGGTCTGTTCAGGATAGTTCGGCAGTTTCGGGTTTGATAAATTTACTGAGCGATTCTGTGGAGCAAGTGCGGGCAAATACCGCTTATGCTTTGGGGCAGATTGGAAGAAGTAGTGTGGAAGAGCTAATTATCAATCAAATTAAACAGGAAAAAAGCTCTTTGGTTACCAATATTTTGCTTGAGGCTTTGGGCAAATGCGCCACAGAAAAGGGCGTGAATTTTCTCGCCAGTTTTTATGGAGAATCTGTTTTGGATAAAGGAGTTGCAGCAGGGCTTTTCAGGGCAAGTTTAAAAACTGTACAGGCGGAGTCAGGTTTGAAGAGAGTGATTGAGTTGATTGGCAATAACCATTCGGACGAAACAAGGGTTTTTGCCAGTACTTATTTGGCAAGAAATAGAGAACAAGAAGTTACGCCTTACTTCAAAACCATTTCCTCTGTACTTAAAAATGACAACAATGAATTTGTCCGTATGAATTGCGCTTTGGCATTAAGGCAATCCGATCATAAGGCTATTGCAACGGCTTTGACAGAAGCTCTAAAATCTGATGAAAGCGAATTTGTTCAGATTAGCACAATTAAGGCAATGAAAAGCTTTGGCGGATTCGATGAGTTGGTGTTTGACAAGCTCAATTCGCCAATGGTAAATGTTGCCATCACGGCAAGCGAATATTTCAAAACACACCTGAAAGCAAAACACGCATCCGAACTAACTGAATCCGACCCTAAACTAGAAAAATATAATTGGAGAGTGAGCGCAAACTTGCTAAACTCTATGATGCTAAAAAACATATCTGGCGCAAAAGAACTAATTCTCACCCGATTGAAAAAGCCCGATTCGGAGTATGAAACTGGGGCATTACTGATAGCACTCACAGGCGATTTGGAAAGCTACGGACACATTGTGGAACGGCTTTATAAATCGGAAAGCAAAGTGGTTCGGACTGCAGCAATCGAGGCTCTCAGCGTAATTCCTTATCATAAAAATTTTGACAAATACACAAAGAAGAATCCTAAGATAAAGGAAGAGCTTGGCAAGTATTTCAAATATGCCATTGAATCTGGAGATGTTGGTTTGGTTTACCATGCGGCCAATATGTTGAGAGACGAAAAGGTCAATTTGAAAAATGTATATGCAAATTATGATTTCCTAGAAACTGCGAAGCAAAAACTAACACTTCCAGTCGATATAGAAGCCTATCAGGAACTACAAAAAACCATAGATTTCTTTACTGGAGTAAAATCCAAACCCATTGAAAAATCCACCAAACATCCTATTGATTGGGATTTGGTGCAAGAGATTAGCAAAGATGCAATCGTTGAAATCCAAACAGAAAAAGGAATAATTGAATGGAAGCTGGATGTTGAAAATGCACCTGGAACTGTTTCTGAAATGGTTTCGCTTGCTAGAAAAGGCTTTTTCAATGGCAAGAATTTCCATAGAATTGTTCCCGCATTTGTGGCGCAGGCAGGTTGCCCAAGAGGAGATGGCTTTGGAGGTCTATCTTACACAATCCGCTCGGAATTTGCCCCGTTAAGTTATGTCCAAGGATCGGTTGGAGTGGCTTCGGCAGGCAAAGATACGGAAAGTTGCCAATGGTTCATTACCCAGAACCCAACTCCACATTTAGATGGTAGATATACCATTTTTGCCCAAACAATTTCAGGAATGGATGTGGTCAACAAAATTGAGATTGGAGACAAGATTGAGAAAATTGATTTGATGAATCCATAATTTCAGTTGTTATTTAGAATTGTTAATAGATAAGTGATAGATTTATTGTGGTTTCCAACTAGATTGCAAATATTTCTAAGTAGAAATGGAGCTTTCGAATATAACTAACTAGAATGGATAAGAAATACAGTATTCTTTATGTGGATGATGAGGAAAGTAATCTCAGGATTTTCAGAACTTCATTTAAGCGCTATTATAAAGTTTATACAGCTCCTTCAGGTGAAGAAGGCTTAAAAATATTGGACGAAAACAAAGTTGACTTAATCCTTACAGACCAGAAAATGCCTGAGATGACAGGTGTTGAATTTCTTAAAAATGTAATTCCTAAACATCCTGATCCTTTTAGGTTAATTGTAACTGGATTTAGCGATACCGAAAGTATCGTGGAAGCAATTAACGAATGTGGGATTTACCAATACGTAACTAAGCCTTGGAAAAACGAAGAAATGCGTTTTGTGATTGATAAAGCTTTGGAGGCTTATCAGATGAACATGGACAACAAGAAATTACTCGATGATTTACGAGATGCCAATGAAGGTTTGGAGAGAAAAGTAAGTGAGAGAACCCATGAACTAAATAAAAAGAATGAGAAAATACGTCATTCAATCAACTATGCCAAGCGGATTCAGAATGCTATTTTGCCCAGTATTGATGACATAAAGAAGAAACTCCCCGAATCTTTTGTGCTTTATAAGCCTAAAGATGTAATTAGTGGAGATTTCTATTGGTTTGGAGAAGTTGATGGAAAAGATATTTTCGGAGCATTTGACTGTACAGGTCATGGCGTTCCTGGTGCATTCATGACATTGATTGGCAATGATTTGATTAACCTAATTACCTTCGTTCATAAAGAAACTGATCCTGCAAGAATCCTTTCTAGGCTTCATACAGAAGTAGTAAATCAGCTTAGGCAAGATAAAACGCAAAACCAAGACGGAATGGATGTTTCCATTTGCGTAGTGGATAGAGCCACGAATACATTAGAGTTTGCTGGAGCAAAAAACACCTTGGTTTATTTGCAGAACGGAGAATTAAAAGAAATTAAAGGAGACAAATTTCCGATTGGCGGAACAAAAGGCTATGAGTCTAGGGAATTTGCAAAGCATAAAATTGAATTAGATGGCAAAGGGCAGTTCTATATGTTCTCTGATGGCTATATTGACCAATTCGGTGGAGCAGAAGGCAGAAAATTCATGAGAAAGCAACTGAAAGAAGTTATTCAGAAAATTCATGATATGCCAATGGAAGACCAAAAGACTATTTTAGATCAAACCATTGTTAACTGGATGGGAGAAAAAGAAACACAAATTGATGACATTGTTATGATTGGTTTTCAGGCATAGTTTGAAAACCTACTTTCTCAAAAAAGTCCTTGTTGATAAAACTCAGCAAGGACTTTTTTCATTTAAAGCAAAGACTGAGTAAAAAACAATTCCTAAGACACCACTCATAACTTATCACTCCCGAAAGCGTTCTTTGGATTTGGAATATCCGAAAATTGCCGGTAAATTATTTCTGATTATCAACTATAAAAACCAGAGAAAAAACTAATTCATGAAGAGAATCCTAACTTCCATATTTCTGAACCTACTTTGTTTAGCTGCATTTGCTCAATCGCCTTATTACAAAACCTATTCTGTTGAGCAGGGAATATGAGCACGTGCTCAAATACTAGTTGACAAAAAAATCAAGTATGGATTAAACTTGCCACATCAATTTTTCTACTGAAAGATCCTGTTTTTGAAAACATTGTACCTAAGCAACCGAGGCTGAACGGAGTTGTATTTCCATCCATGTTTTTAGATAAAAATGAAGACATATTCATCTCCACCAATAACAATTCATTTCTGACTTTCAAAAACGACTCGCTGGAGGAGATTAAACTACCTGAAAGTGATATAAATGACAATAAAACCCTATTCGGTGGACAGACTTTGTAAGACGGGACTCAATTATTTCTAGCAACAGACAATGCAACGGGCCTATCCAATTACCATGCCCTTAAAAATGATAATTGGTCAAAATTCGACCTCTCACCCTATTTTCCTGCAAATACTATTACCGACAATTTAATAGACAATGATGGTAATTATTGGTTTTCCAGTTTCGTCTATTCAATTTGGAAACGCAGTACTTCAACCTCAATCAAGTCATTGAAAGAACCCGAAAAAATAAAGACAGACTGCTCACAGTCCTAGACCATCCCGAAATTCCACTGCACAATAATC
>JBLIFI010000407.1:0-4671 GCA_047633715.1 Flammeovirgaceae bacterium | reverse complement strand
TTTTGAAACAGTCAATCCGAATAGGCAGTTTTCTCATTTTTTCAATTCGTATGACCAATACTTCAATCATTCCCGTTCTCCAAAGCGCACAGGGAAATTACTGGAAGAGCCTTTCGAGCGGATTCTGGTAGAAAACGATTATTATTTCTCCAATCTCGTTCATTATATTCATTTCAATCCGCAAAAACATGGTTTCATAAACGATTTCCGAGATTACCCTTACTCTTCCTACCATAGCCATCTTTCTAAAAAGAATACTCTCTTAAAAAGAAATGAAGTATTGGATTGGTTCGGTAATCGGTCAGAATATCAGCTTTTCCATCAGCAAGATATGAATGAGCAAGAAATTGGGAAATGGATTATTGAGGTGGATTGAAAGTTTTTAAGAAACTAAACTTCGTAGAACCACTCGGAGAGTCTGAAAAAGACTACTCCGAGGGTTTCGCTTTATTAGCTGAGACTCTCCGAGTGGTCTGAAAGACCTTCGGAGTAGTCGGAGCGGAGGAAAGCCAATTTTCAATTATGAAGCAATAGAAAGTGGGAAATCCATAAAAATTTACACTTACACAATTAAACATCTATGAAAACAATTGACAACGTAAATGAGCGTTTGGGAGATGATTTGCGAGAGAATATCGGCAAAGGAAGCAAGTTGAGTATTGCGGCTGCTTCATTTTCTATTTATGCTTTTGCCCATCTTCGCAAGGAGCTGAACAACATTGAGGAATTGCGCTTTGTGTTTACTTCGCCTACTTTTATGGAGGAGAAGTTGCAGAAAGAAGACAGGCATTTCTATATTCCGCATATTTTCAACGAGTCAGAATTGTGCGGGGGCGAGTTTGAACTGAGGTTGAAAAATCAACTCAACCAAAGAGCTTTGGCAAAGGAATGCTCGGATTGGGTAAGGCGGAAAGTGGTTTTCAAGTCGAATACGCAACGCAATCAGCCACTCAACAATCTAATTCATTTGGAGAATGCGGGCAAATCTGAGCATGCTTATTTGAATGTGAACGGATTTAACACCGCAGATTTGGGAGTTACTTACAAAGATGGTTTCCCGCCCATGATTCAGCGGATGGATTTTCCGCAGAGTGATAATTACCTTCAATGGTTTGAAACAGTTTGGAAAGACGATGAGAAACTGGAAGAAGTTACTGAGAAAGTGCAAGACTATTTCGAGAATGCTTACCGAGACAACAGCCCCGAGTTCATCTATTTCATTACGCTTTATAGTATTTTCAACGATTTTCTGGAGGACATTGCTTCGGATAATTTGCCCAATGAGCAAATTGGCTTTAAAGACACTTTGATTTGGGAAACACTCTACAACTTCCAAAAAGATGCGGTAATTGGTGCAATCAATAAGCTGGAGACCTACAATGGTTGCATCTTGGCAGACAGCGTGGGTTTGGGGAAAACTTTTTCTGCCTTGGGCGTAATTAAATATTACGAAATGCGGAACAAAGATGTGCTGGTACTCTGCCCTAAAAAGTTAGAAGCAAATTGGAACACCTACAAAGGAAACAACATTGACAACATTCTTTTTAAAGACAAGCTTAATTATGATGTGCTTTTTCATACCGACCTTTCTCGTGAAAGTGGCGAGAGCAATGGCAGACAGTTGGAGCGAGTAAATTGGGGAAACTATGGTTTGGTAGTGATTGATGAGTCGCATAATTTTAGGAATAATCACACCGCAGTCGGGAGGGAAAACCGCTATCAAAAGCTGTTACGTAAAATTATTCAGGAGGGAATTGACACCAAAGTTTTAATGCTTTCTGCCACGCCCGTGAATAATCGCTTCAATGATTTGAAAAACCAATTGGCGTTAGCCTACGAAGGCAATCCAGCCAAAATTGACCCGAAACTGGATACAGATAAAGGAGTTGACCAAATTTTCAGGCAAGCGCAAATGGCGTTCAACTCTTGGAGTCGGTTCGAGACAGAAGAACGCACCACCGAAAAGCTATTGGATATGTTGGATTTCGATTTTTTCGAGTTGCTGGATTCCCTTACAATTGCTCGCTCACGGAAACATATTGTCAACTATTACGATACGAGCGCAATTGGCACATTCCCAAAGCGTAACAAACCCATTCCTATCCGAGAGAAACTGACTACGGACAGCTCAATCACTTACACCGAAATTGCTGAGCAACTGATTCGGCTTAACCTTTCCATTTATAATCCGCTCAGTTATTTGCTTCCTAGCAAAGTGCAGATTTATGCTGATAAGTATGATAAAAACATTAGTTCTGGAACTTTCAGGCAGGAAGACCGAGAGAAAAGTCTGAAAATTTTAATGCGAATCAACTTGCTGAAACGCTTAGAAAGTTCGGTGGATTCTTTCAGAATTACGTTGGAGAATGTGATTAAGAAAATTGAAGATACTGTTCAATTGTTGAGCAAAGGCACGAACGATGGCAATTACCAAGGTATGGAAATGATGCTGAACGATGAGAGTTTCGATTGGGAATCGAACTGGGGCGATGAGGAAAGTATGGTGGGCGGAAAGATAAAAGTACATATTTCCGATATGGACAAACTGAGTTGGCAAGCAGATTTAGAAATGGATTTAAGTATTCTGATAGGTTTGCGGGACAAGATTGTGAACATTACCGCCACGGAAGATTTGAAACTACAAAAGCTACTTTCACTTGTGGATAGCAAAATCAGTCAGCCCATCAATTCGGGAAATAAGAAGGTGATTGTGTTTACCGCTTTTGCCGATACGGCAAATTATTTATACGAAAATGTGGAAAAATATACCTCAGAAAAATTCGGTTTGCATTCCGCATTGATTACGGGTTCTAATCGGAAAACGAATGCTAAGAAAATTCCTACGGAGCTGAATGCACTCTTGACTTGCTTTTCGCCCGTCTCTAAAAACAAGCGTTTGGTGTACTCCAAACTGAATGAGGAAATTGATATTCTGATTGCCACCGATTGCATTTCGGAAGGGCAAAATCTACAAGATTGCGACTATTTAGTGAACTACGATATTCATTGGAATCCTGTTCGCATCATTCAGCGTTTTGGGCGAATTGACCGAATTGGCTCAACCAACGAGAGCATTACGATGGTCAATTTCTGGCCAGATGTAGAACTCGATGCTTACATCAACCTAAAGCAAAAGGTGGAAAGCAAAATGACCATTGGCACAATGGCAAGCACAGGCGATGACAATATTCTGAAAGCCGATCAAGCGGAACTCGAATACCGTAAAATCCAACTACAAAAACTGCAAGATGAAGTAGTGGATTTAGAAGATTTGAAGGAAGGTGTGAGCATTACTGACTTGGGGCTAAACGATTTTCGGGTAGATTTAACCAACTTGATTAGGGAATATGGCGAGTTGAAAAACGTGCCTACGGGACTTCATGCGGTTGTTCCCACTCCAGAAGAAATGGAATCAGGTGTGGTTTTCGTGTTGAGAAACATCAACAATAGTGTCAATATCGACAAACTCAACCGAATCCACCCGTTCTATTTAATTTATGTGAGCGAACAGGGCGAGGTAGTTGCCAACCACCTTGAACCCAAAAAGATATTGGATTTATTCAGGTTACTTTGCAAAAACAAAAAAGAACCCATTGCCCAACTCTGTAAAAAAGTAGTGGAACAAACCAAAGATTATCGCAATATGTCAGACTATTCGAACCTTTTGCAAGCCAGTATTTCTTCTATGATTAAAGAGGAGGAGGAGAAGGAAATTGATGGATTATTCAAAAGAAATAGCTCTGTGAGTAGTGTAGTTGGTAAAATAAAAGGCTTGGAAGATTTTCAGATTGTTTCATTCTTAATTCTCAAATAAGCATGAGTTATTTCGATTTGCCTGATTACACGAAAAAGAATAAAAATATTCCGAAAAACAGGTTCTACGAATCTGCCAATGCCAAAGAGCGAAAGCTATTTGCCTCTCAAATTTCCAAAATTACTTGGATAAATATGCTTGCTACGGAAACAACTAATCTTCCGTATAAGAATGCGAAACGGATAAATATTTTCCGTTTGGAGTGCAAATCTGACGAGCAGATAATTACCATTGCCAAAGTGATTGATAAGGCAACTCCTTTCCCAGTAATTTGCCTTGCTTATTTTCAAGGATATTTTAAATTGATTACTTCGCTGAAACATCCACATATTAGCCAAGAAGATGCTTCGGTCTTGGATTATACTTTCTCCTCAGATTGGCACAAAGCTGATTTTCCATTATTCAAACTGAATCTCGCCAAATCTTTAGATGAAGTCCATAAAGATTTTTGCTTTCAGCTGATTGGAGGGCGTAAACATGATGGTATTTCATTGCAGGAAATAGCGGAAAAGCTAAAGACTATAGAAAGTTTGGAGCGAGAAATAAATCGACTTCGCAATAAAGTGCAGCAATGTAAGCAGTTCAACAAAAAAGTAGAATTGAATTTACAGTTGAGAGACAAGGAGAAGGAATTCAGAATGTTGATGATGTTTTTGGAAAAGTGAGTGTGAATGTGTTTTATCGTGAAAACCGCATTCAATTTTGGTGGGAAGTTAACCACAAACCAACATTCAACTTATCAATAGCTTTTTAGAAAACCAAGAACCTTCAATTCTTAAAAAGCCCACCAAAATTGGCGGAATTGAATTGAGCAAAAAACTCTCGAAATCTCAACAATCAATCGTAGCCACTCATCA
>JBLIFI010000406.1:0-4675 GCA_047633715.1 Flammeovirgaceae bacterium | reverse complement strand
TGCTTTCGCTAAAAAAGAAATCTATCAATAGCATTGACGGCATTTCCTCGCAAGCTTTCAAGGAAATTGGAGACAATAACTTGTCATCTGCCATGAAAAGGGTGACTGGCGTCTCCGTTCAAGGTGGAAAATATGTGTATGTGAGAGGACTGGGAGACAGATATACGAAGACTACGCTCAACGGAATGACAATTCCTGGCATTGACCCAGACAGGAACGATGTTCAAATTGACTTGTTTCCTACAAGTATTTTGGAAAATGTGGTGGTTTACAAAACCTTCTCGCCAAACCTAAATGGGGATTTTACAGGTGGGTTGGTTGATATTGAGACAAAAGCCTTTCCAGAAAGCAAATACACAACGGTTTCTTTTGGAGTTAGCTATAATCCGAGTATGAACTTGAAAAGCAATTTTCTGTCTCAAGAAGGTGGAAATACTGACTTTCTCGGTTTTGATGATGGGACAAGAGAAATTCCGATAAGCGGAACAACTCAAGTGCCAGACGCAACTGCAAACGACCCAATCTTAACAGACTATACAAGAAGTTTCAATCCGAACTTGGCTGCCAAAAGAAAAAATAGCTTTTTGAATCATAATTTTTCAGTGTCTCATGGCAATCAAATCAATAAAGAAAATGTTACTTTCGGGTACAACGCAGTATTGAATTACAGAAGAGAGTTCAGGCATTATGATGATGCAGAGAATAATATTTTCTTTAAAGACCCTGTAAGAAGTGATACTGATTTGGCAAAGGAAATCAGCTCAGTAGGAACAAGAAGTGAAGACGAAACGCTTTGGAGTTCTTTACTTTCGGGCTCTATGAAATTCAAGAAGAATAGCTTTACGCTAAATCTTCTGCGTATTCAAAATGCTACTGAAACCAACATAGATAGAGAAGTAATAGGCAGAGGGGAAACAACCTTTGATCAAGACAACGATATTTTAGGATTCACTCAACGTTCGCTTACCAATGTTTCTTTAATAGGCAAGCACGGAATTGGAGAAAGAGCGCAGTTGGAATGGGCAAACTCATTCTCAGTTTCCAACTCGGAAGACCCAGATTATAGAGATACAAGAATTGACAGAACAGACGGAATACTTTCATTGGAGCAGAATAATGCAGGGGCAAGACGCTATTTTAGATATTTGGACGAAAGAAATAATAATTTTCGTGTCGATTTTACGCTTCCTTATGGCGAGAAGAATAAATTCAGAGCAGGAATTAATTCTACCATCAAATCCAGAGAATTTGACTTATTCTTGTTTTTCAATGGCTATGAAGGCAGTCCAGGAGATTTCCCAAATGACCCAAACTGGATTTTACAACCTGAAAATGTGTGGACAGTTGATAAAAAAGAAGGTTCTTTTGTAGATGATTTCTCTAATGAGAATAACAGCTTCGAGGCTCGCCAAACCATATTTGCAGCTTATGTGATGTCAGAGTTGGTACTTACTCCTAAACTGAAATCAGTTTTTGGTGTGCGAATGGAGAAAGCGCAGATGTTCTATACAGGTTTGCCATCGAAAAACACAGACCCTGCTTATGACGATACTAAAACATTAGATGATTTAGACTTTCTCCCATCGGTTAGTTTGGTATATGAGTTGAAAGAGAACATGAACCTACGTGGTTCTTGGACTAGAACATTGGCTCGTCCATCTTTCAAAGAGAAATCGCAGGTATTCATTCCAGACCCAATTTCAAATATCAAATTCAATGGTAATATTGATTTGGAAGCAGCCAAAATTTGGAACTATGATGTGCGTTGGGAATATTTCTTCAGAGCAGATGAAGTGATTTCTGTTTCTGCATTTCACAAAGAGTTCACAAATCATATTGTGGTAGGCGCCTCGGCTGCGAGTAATGACCCAACTCAAACTATTGCCAGAAATGTGCCTGAAAGTAAAGTAACAGGAATTGAACTTGAAGTAAGGAAAGGGTTAGGCTTTGTAAATGCGTTGAAAAATTTTTCGGTCGGATTTAACCTCTCGCTAGTGAAATCGAGTGTGGATAGAACAAAAGCAGTTGTGGCAGAGCAACTCAACCCTGATGGCTTACTCACCCAAGATGAAGTTGAAATCACGGAATATGAAGATAAATTAGCAAATGCAAGAGAAGGCGAAGTAATTGAAGAAACTAGGCAAATGATAGGGCAATCTCCCTACTTACTCAACACAAATATCTCTTACAAGAACGATAGATTGGGATTGACCTCCACACTTTCTTACAATGTGCAAGGCGAAACACTTGCTATTAGAGGCGTAAGACAAGTACCTGATATTTATGTGAAGCCTTTCAATAGCTTAAATTTAAACTTTATCAAAACTCTTGGAGAAGAGAAAAAATCAAGCATCACATTGGGAATCAGCAACTTGCTCAATATTATTGAAAGCGGTTTGGGTACAGACTTAAATACTGACAATGAGCTTATCTACAGAAGCTACGGTTCAGATGATCAAACATTCTCTAGGCTAAATCCAGGCTCAAGAATTTCCTTGAAATACACAACTACTTTCTAGCTTTGATTGGAGATTGAACAAAAAACCCTTCGCAAATCAGATTTGCGAAGGGTTTTTATCTAGTTATAATTTAATTTGTAGGCAATTATGAAAAGAATTGACTTCTCCCACAATTGGAACAATAAACTTGACTGTCAAAGCTTCACAACTCTACGCCTAAAAAATGGAGAGAAATACCAAACAGACGAGTTGTATGAAATTTATATGGGTGAAAATCAACTCCCCAAATTAACCGCAAAGTTGCTCAATATAAAAGAAATCAAACTATACGAAATTACGGAATGGATAGCACAATTAGATGCTGGATGCTCTCTGGAAGAATTTAAGGAAATCATAAAAGGAATTTACCCTGATGCAGCTATGGAAAAGGCAATTTTTCAGTTGATTTTGCTTACACAATTTAAAGATTAGTGTTTTTTTCTGTAGATGGCTTTGAGGCAGTCATCTCCAATATTTTTATTGTTCTCTAGGCTGGAGTAACGCTCCATTCTGATGCAATATACTATCTACCTCTTCGGAGACAATTTGTAGCTTCTCATTCTACTTAAAATAATAGATTTAACACTCTCAGAATTTGCCAGGTTTCATTGATTCTGAGTATTCTGTGGTTGGAATCAAAAAAGTAGATAGGCCTGAGGGTTTCGGGGTTGCCGAGATTGGCACAGATGGATTTGTCAAGAAATTCATTGAAAAGCCTCCTATTCCAAAATCCAACTTGGGTATGGTTGGAGTTTACAAAATTCAGAATGCCTCGGTACTTTTCCAATCCATCAAAGAAATGATCGAAACCCACAAACTCCCCACCGAAGAATAATAGCCTGACCGATGCGCTGATGCGAACCATCAGCAAAGGCGAAAGAGTAATTACCGCAGAAGTAGATGATTGGTACGATTGCGAAAAAAAAGAAACTTTGCTCGAAGCCAATTCAATTCTACTCAATCGCTCCAATTTCCCTTGTTCAGAATACACCGAAGGTAAAGAAATAGTAATTATCCAACCCGTGAAAATTGGCAAAAACTGTAAAATCCAACATTCTATCATTGGTCTAAACGTGGTAATTGGCGACAATGCTATTATTCGTAATTCCATTGTAGGTTTTTACAGCGAACTCCAAAATATAATTCTCGACCAATCCATTATGGGAAATGACATTTACCTAAAAGGCTTGAGCAAAAGCTTGAATATTGGAGATAATTTTGGAATAATTATCGAATTAGAAAAGAACTAATTTTCATTAAAGTGTAATCCTTCATTTGCCTTTAAATAGTTCAAAATAGCTATATTTCCTTTCTTTATAATCTCCGGAGGAGGATTTACTAATGGGCAGTCAATAATAAAGAAACCTCTAGAACCATAAAAAAACTCCCAGTCTTCTTCCAATTTCACTTCAAGTTTTTTCATTAAATATACTCCAGAAGTCAAATCACTAATTGGATTATTCGAGATATCTACCATTTCAAGTGAAGGAAGGTTTTCCAAACCTTCTAGTTTGCTAATTTGATTATCCTTAATCTCCAAACAATGCAGGTTGGTCAATTCGCTCAATCCTTCCAGTTTTTCTATCCTATTATTATCAATTTTGAGAATATATAATGTCTTTAGACTATCTAAACCTTCAATTTTTTCAATTCTGTTATCGTTGATATCTAAGTTTCGTAACTCATTCAAATTTCTCAAGCCTTCAAGGCTACTAATCTTATTTTCACTTACATCGAAATAACTCAGCTTCTCTAAACTCTCCAATCCTTCCAGCTTCTTTATTTTATTGGAACTAATATCAAATTCTTCCAATGCCGTTAAACCTTCCAATCCCTCTAATTTTTCTACTTTATTATCATAAATAATGAGTTTTTGCAAAGCAGATAAATTCTCTAATCCTTCCAATTTCTTGATTTTATTCACACGAATATCAATCTTTTGCAAAGAAGTCAATTGCTTTAAGCCCTCTAATTTAGAGATTTTATTACCACTCAGATTCAACTCTTGCAATGCTTTCAATCGCTCCAACCCTTCTATTTTTTTTATCTGGTTATTGATACTATTCAACTTTTCTAACCCTTAGGAACGGAAATTAAATAAGATGCTATTTCCTCTTGTTTCTTTTTGGGCTATTCTTCGTTAAAAAAGTGTGCCGTAGCGGTGCTATGCCAAACTT
>JBLIFI010000405.1:0-4754 GCA_047633715.1 Flammeovirgaceae bacterium | reverse complement strand
CTTTCAAAAGGAACTCTGCCTGTGAGTAATTCATAGAAAGTAATTCCCAAAGAATACAAATCGGTTCTATAATCCACAATCCGATTCATTCTCCCCGTCTGCTCTGGGGAAATATAAGCAAGTGTGCCTTCCAACACATCGGGGCTTTTCATATTCTGCTCCTTCAAATCGAAGCGAGAGGAAATGCCAAAGTCAATAATTTTTACAGAGCGGTCATTTTCATTGAATAGAATATTATTTCCATTCAAATCTTTATGGATAATATGATTTTGGTGGATTTCCGATAGAATTTGCGTTGCTTCAATCGCAATATTCAGAAACTCCTTAATCGTGGGGCGATTGTCTTTGTCAAAAACCAATTTCAGCGGTTTTCCATCCATATATTCCATCAGAATCGCTGGACGACCTTCTAAAGTTTCTTTGCTATAATATTTTGGAACTCCATTTATTTCTAGGTCTTTAGCAATCTCATATTCATTATAGAAATTGGCAGTTCGATTGGCTGAGGCTGAATCATCCTTTAAAACTTTGACAACCAATTGATTGCCATTTGCCAAGTCTTCTTGGAAATAGAGTAGTGAGTTGCTTCCATCATGGAATAATTGAAGCGAAGAAGTATTAATCATAGTAGTTGGTTGCGATACAATTACTCAAAAAACAATTGTAGTTTCATTTCATATTTTCCGAATAAACTCAAACCTATTTATTTCAAACGATTGAAATAATTTGCTTAAAATTTATTCAGTCCATTAAAATACAACTATTTATTTGAAATTATTAGCAGGATGTCAGTTTTATTGCAAATCCAACTGTTTTACCTTGATTTTTTTAGCAAAAACCGAAAAACCGCTGTTCCCAAAGTGAATTGGAAACATCGGTTTTATCATTACTTAATCAATCGTGATTTCGTAGCACTTACGTACTACGCTAAGGATATATCATCCCTTTGGGACTTGTGGTTATTAAACTCCCTTGGCTTTCAGTTCGTTTTTCAAGCCAGCAATATACTTTTTGAATTCTTGGTATTTCGGTAGGGTTGGATTTTGTTCCAAGTTGTTTTCTGCGTCATCCAAACTCTTTCGAGCTTTCTCGAACTGACCCAATTGCAACAGCAAACGAAAAACGTGGAGTTGGGAAATAATCACACCTTCAATATTGTTCGATTCCACATCCCAATTGATAGATTCTTGGTAACCTGCCAAGCAACCTACCCAGTTTTTTTGCAACTTATAAGCCTCTGCCAACTGCCGAAAAGCCTTCCCCAAAAACTGTTTCTGCTCCGACCCATGGAAGCATTCAACCGCCTCCATCGTCTTTTCAATAGCTTGGTTTAGTTCCTGTTTCTGGAGATGGATTTGCCCAGCTTTTGCCAGTTCCATTCCTTTTTTAAAAGATTCCATTTTTCTTCTTGATTGGATTCAAATTATAACTTTATCCTTCGATTATTCTTTGAACCATTTCTGTTTCTATTCCAAATATATCTCCTAAACATTTTGTTATGCCTAAGTAAATGACTCTATCCGTACTGTCTATAAAATGAGTCTCTTTTTTGTCTATTTGGAATTGTATTGATGTCACATTCATTTTTTTACAAAATCTTTCAATAGAATTTATAATTATTCCCTGTGAAATTAGCATTCTGTCTATCTGTGAAATATTTTCTTTCTTATTAAATCCAGATTTTATATCACTTAGAATTTGCCTTTCTTTTTTAGTGCTAACAATCTTAATTTGATTATCTAACTTCTCTAATTGATTTATAGAGATTTCTAAATCTAAAAATTTCATTGGGACTCTGATATGATATTTTGAGCTTCCAAACTTCAGGCTAATTTTGTTTTTTTTACTTGTTGGATTTATCCAAAAAATATTATCCTTATGAATTTCAATTGCAGATGCTGAAATTGAATGATGGTCTTCCTCATATAAAAATACTGATTCTGATTCTGAATTTAGCTCTAATTCAGACCATTTCTCTAAAATCTCATTTTGTACACTTTCTATAAGAGAATTTGACTTAGAAGTCAAATTCTCTTTCATTTTTCTTATGTAAATGTTTTTTGGAATTAATCTTCTGTCCATTGATTTCAAATTTCTAGCTAGAATAAAATATATATATGCTATCCTATTAACCTTCTTTACTCAAAATCTCATGCCCCATTTTATCTCTTTTGGTTTCCAAATAATGCTGATTGTGCTTGTTTGGAGCGATTTCTATGGGCACTCGTTCGGTAATTTCCAACCCGTAGCCAATTAAACCTGCACGTTTTTTAGGATTGTTGGAAAGTAATCTCATTTTGGCAACTCCCAAATTTCTAAGAATTTGAGCTCCAATTCCATAATCTCGTTGGTCCATTGAGAAACCTAATTTCAAATTGGCTTCCACCGTATCCAATCCACTTTCTTGCAATTTATACGCTTTAAGCTTGTTGATTAAGCCAATTCCACGCCCTTCTTGGTTCATATAAAGTACAATTCCCCTTCCCTCTTGCTCCACGGCCTGCATGGCTGCTTGAAGTTGTGGGCCACAATCGCAACGGCAAGAACCGAAAATATCTCCTGTTACGCAACTAGAGTGAACTCGCACCAAAACAGGTTCATCTGGCGTCCATTTTCCTTTGATTAACGCTAAATGTGTTTTACCAGCTTCCTTTTCATTGAAAGCAATCAAATCGAAATCTCCAAAATCGGTTGGCATTTCCACGCCAATGACTCGTTCAATTAGGCTGTCATTTTTGAGTCGGTATTCAATCAAATCGGCAATGGAAACCAATTTCATATCGAATTTCTTAGCCACTTTTACCAAATCTGGCAATCTCGCCATTGTTCCGTCTTCATTGAGGATTTCAATGAGTGCGCCAACAGGTTGCAAGCCCGCCAATCGAGCAAAATCAGAAGCAGCCTCGGTGTGTCCCGCTCTTCTCAAAACTCCGCCATCTACTGCCACCAACGGATTGATGTGCCCAGGTCTTCCCAATTCTTCAGGTTGCGTGTTCGGGTTGGCAAGCGCATTGAGTGTTTTTGCTCGGTCGGAAGCGGAAATTCCCGTAGTGCAACCATCTCCCAATAAATCTACCGTAACAGTAAAAGCAGTTTTGTTCGGGTCGGTGTTTTTCCCAACCATCATTCCCAATTCCAATTCCTTAGAGCGTTCATCGGGTAAGGCGCAACACAAATATCCACCTGCTTCTTTCCGCATGAAGTTCACAATCTCAGGCGTAATATGCTCGGCAGCACAAATAAAATCGCCCTCATTTTCACGGTCTTCATCATCTACTACAATGATTATCTTCCCTCTTTTTATATCATCAATTGCATCCTGAATGCTATCCAATTTTATCTTTTCCATAATTGAAATTAATTCCATAGCGCAAGCGTCCGCTTGTGCCATTATATTCAAAATCGTCTTACTAATTCAAAGCTATCATAAACATCCTCTCAACAGCGTTTTTCACAGAAAGGTTTAGAGTAGGTTTGAATTGGCTTGTTTTGATTTTTTATGGCTTTTCAAAAGTGCTTACTTCGTTATTTTCTCGCCAAATAGCTTAGGCTATTTACCTCAAAAACGCCTAGGAAGCCCATTTTGAAAATCTCATAAAATTCCCAAAAAATCAATCCAAATCTACTCTTGCGTGTGCAAATCTAGGAAAAAATAGTGAGAGGAGTGGATTTTCTGCGTTGATAACTATTTACAGATTGAGTATCTTTGTGATTGTTCAAATCGTTTTTAAAACATCGAATTAAAACCATGAGGACTTTCATTGGAAAAGGAAATAAACTACGAAGTAAGAATTGGCTGGCAAAGTTATTTGGCGTGCTGATTCCCATAAGTTCGATTGCGATTGTGGGAGTTGGAATTATGGCTCTTCTACCAATTTGGTCAACGAACTCCAAACCTCTTTTCTTTCACAAATACGAAGGGGTTTTCATAATTATTTTTGGAGTGATTTGGGCGATTTTACTTTTGAGATTGAATAAAAAAACGATTCACTACCAAATTAGCATTCTCCAAGAAACTATTAGGGGCGCATCTCAAAATGTCGCACACTAAAAAATATACGCTGGCAGAGGTTGAAAACCCTGCCAGACGTTGGTTTTATTAGATGCCTAGCATTCATAATACTCCATTATTTCATTTAAAAAGTGCCTTTTAATTTATTGCGACAAAATGAGATGCGCCCACTATTAGTGTTACAGTTGGAGAACAAAAGTTCGACACTCCTTTGTCAGAACTAAAATTGGAAGATTATTTTTATGACCCACGAACGAAATTCGCCAAATTAAGACACATTTATATTCTCTCAAATCTTGAAGAATCACTTTTCATATTTCTTGACGATAAGAGTGAATTATTCAATTTTTTGAAAACCAAATTGGAAAGCCAAATCATAAAAACCGACTATTTCGTAGCCAGAAATGGAATTATTCATCTCGACTTGGTGGAGCAAGACAAAAAAATGAGCTTTGGTCACGCAGATGGAACTGGACTTTCCGACTTCTCACTTTCAATTGAAGAAAATGGGAAACGGGAACATAAAAATACAGATTGGGTAATTCCAAGATTGAAGTTTGAGGAGGTTTAGAGGTAGATTTGTAAGAAGAAAAACAGATAATAGATGTATATAGATAAAGTCAACATAGAAAACATTCGATCCATTGAGAAATTGGAGATGCAATTTGAGGAAGGAAGCCATGCAGGTTGGCATGTAATCATTGGCGATAATGGCTCGGGGAAATCTACGCTTGTGAAGAGT
>JBLIFI010000404.1:0-4763 GCA_047633715.1 Flammeovirgaceae bacterium | reverse complement strand
AGTTATTAGGTTCAAGTGTGGACGCTTGGGAAGCCCCGCTTGAACCAGTTTTATTGCTTGTTTTTCGAGTTTTAGTTTTGTTATACCTTTTAACCAAATTCACGATAGAGCCATCTCTTTTACTTACTATCTGGCATTAACACATAGTAAAAATAAAACATATTTTAAGATAAAAAAGTAGTGTTAATCAAGAAGGAAAATACGTATTTATTTTCCGACCTAATTAAAGAACGAGATGACTGAAAACCAAACAAAATCTGCAAAAACTCATTGTATAGTTTGAGAGATTCCTTGAATCTGAAAAATAGAAATTACTTATGAGCAAGAAGCAAAAAATAGCCATTTTTTGGCATAGAAGAGATTTGAGATTACATGATAATGCAGGTTTATATTATGCGCTGAAAGGTGATTTACCCGTTTTGCCACTCTTTATTTTCGATACGGAAATTCTGGATAAGCTGGAAGACAAACAGGACAGGCGAGTAGAATATATCCGAGCCGAAGTTGGCAGACTCCGCACCGAACTTTCTGAGCAAGGAAGTTCTATCTTGGTAAAATATGATAAGCCCATAAATGTTTGGAATACTATTTTGGAGAAATACGAGGTGGGAGCAGTTTACACCAACCGAGATTATGAACCCTACGCCAAAGAACGAGATAGCGAGGTTGCGAAACTATTGGAAAAACATGGAATCAAATTTAACGATTACAAAGACCATTGTATTTTTGAGAGAGAGGAAGTTTTGAATGGAAAAGGTGAACCTTATGGTGTTTTTACGCCATATAGTAGAAAATGGTTAGATAAATTGAACATTGAAAAATCTAATTTTTATGTTCGGAGTTACTCCAATGAAAAATACTTCAGCCACTTTTTACCATCTCCAAAACTCCCTTTACCTTCTTTGGAAGACATGGGATTTGAGGCGGTTAATAAAGAATTCCCCAACAGAGAGGTTGATAATTCTACCTTGGAAAGCTATGCCGAAAAGCGAGATTTCCCTGCCAAACCTGGCACAACCCAAATCTCCATGCACCTGCGTTTCGGTACGGTAAGTATTCGGGAAATGGCTCGTAAAGGATTGATAAATAGCGAGATATGGCTAAAAGAACTAATTTGGAGAGATTTCTATATGATGGTGTTGGATTTCCACCCGAGAGTATTGGAGGAGTCTTACAAACCAAAATATGATAATATACAATGGAGAAATAATGAGGCTGAATTCGAGAAATGGTGCGCAGGAAAAACAGGCTACCCGATGGTAGATGCAGGAATGCGCCAACTCAACCAAACAGGCTATATGCACAACCGAGTACGAATGGTGGTGGCAAGCTTCTTGACCAAACATTTGCTCATTGATTGGCGATGGGGAGAAGCTTATTTTGCCAAAAAATTATTGGATTACGAATTGTCTTCCAACAATGGCGGATGGCAATGGGCATCAGGCTCAGGCTGCGATGCTGCTCCGTATTTCAGAGTTTTTAATCCAGAGTCTCAACTCAAAAAATTCGATAAGGAATTAAAATACATTCGGAAATGGGTTCCTGAATTCCAAGACATTGGCTACATTCCTATGGTTGACCACAAAATGGCTCGGCAAAGGGCATTGGATACTTATAAAAAAGGATTGGATGGAAATTAGCCAACTAATCAGTTAGTAAACTATAAAATCGGGCGCATCTCATTTTGTCGCAATAAATTAAAATGCATTTTTTAAATGAAATAATGGAGTATTACGAATGCTAGGCATCTAATAAAACCAACGTCTGGCAGGGTTTGCTGGAATCGGACAGCCGATGCTGTCGCCATCGACACCTCTGCCAGCGTATATTTTTTAGTGTGCGACATTTTGAGATGCGCCCATAAAATCCGACCAAACTATTTTGACAAAAAAAGCCCGACAGATTTGATTTCCATCAGGCTTTTCATGAGAAAAGTCAACCTACTTTTTCCACTTGAATTTCATTTCTTCTATCAGGTTTGGGTTGTCGGAATATGATTTTTTACTTTCCTTCAAAAGCCCATTTCCTTTATATTCAAAAGTATAAACAGTTTTGCTTTCGTCAATGAAAACTACTTTTTTGGTCATCCAGCCCTCTTGGCTGTAGTTTAGGTGTTCAAATAAATCTCCGAAGCCATCGTATAGTTTTTCTTCTTTGAGTGTGCCATCTTCATGGTAAGTGATTTCACTTCTGCCATCTAGCCTTCCGTAACCTGTTTTTTCGGAGATTTCTGTAGGCCTACCATTTTCGTAGGTGTAATATTCTGACAATTGCACCTTGCCATTCATACCTAACCAAAGCACGCTGTCGAGTTGGGAATCTTCTCCGTAATAATATTTGTAGGAAATAACAGGCTTGCCATTTCTAGTTTCCTTTCTGTCAGTCAAATTCCCTTTTGAATCGTATTGGTAATCAATGATTTCAATTTCATTCAAATGCTTTTTGTCTTTCCTGATTTTGTCGATTTTCTTAGCTGTATAGCTTGTGGAAATAATCATGGAAGTGTCTCCATTTATTTCAAAGTCAATCTCCAGAACCTCCTGCCCATCTACATTGAATTCCCAATAAGAGGCAACTGCTTGCTTTACCGTGGAGTCGGGGTAAATAAACATTTTGCTGGCGAAAAGCTTCGTACATTTTTTATTCTTTACTACTTCAGGGTGATCAAAAGTCTGTGCCTTAGAGTTGAAAGCCGAAGTGAGTAGAATGAAGAAAGTAAATTTTGTAACTGTATTCATTTTGAGTTTTTATTTATAAGTAGTTTAGCTTAAATAACCACATATTTTGAGTTCTTAACACTCTCATTTAAACGGAGCTTTCCTTAAAGCTAAATACAAAAAAAGCAAATAGCACAACATGCTTACCAACTGCGAAAATAGCTTTCACGATTTTGTAATCACAAAATAAGTCGTAAATAATTCGGAATGCACTAATGGTTCGTTTTTTTCAGTAGTGTTTTGGGCCAGAATAGCTACTATTCTTCTTCTGCCAACTGCACAATTTTCATTTCCACTCTTCTGTTCATTTTTCTATTTTCTTCCGTGTCGTTCGGGTGGAGCGGTTCTGTTTCGCCATAGCCTTTGGCAACCATTCGAGTTTCGGCAATACCATTTTCTGCCAAGTAATTCACCACGGAAATCGCTCGCTTATCAGAAAGTTTCAAGTTATATTTTGGCGTTCCTTTATTGTCAGTATGTGCCGAAATTTCCACATTTACATCGGTATTTTCAGATAAGAATTGTACTAATCGGTCCAGCTCTTCAAATGATTCGGCCTGTAAATCTGCCGAGTTGTACTCAAAAGTAATATTATTGAGAACTAGTTTTTTATCTTTTTTGATTGAATCTAATTCCACCAAAATCTCTTTTGATTTATTCTTAGTTAAATCGAAAGTAGTGTTGTAGAATGCGTAACCTTTTGGGTTAACTGTCAACTCGTAAGCATCGCCTTCACGAAATTCTACTTTGAATTTCCCGTCTTTGAAACCAAATGCGTTGGAACTGAAATCTTCTTTTCTATTCAGGTTTTGGATTGTGAAATCCACAGGTAATGACTCTTTTGTTTCCGAATCTCTGATGGTGATTTCTATGGGGCGTTTCTTGATGGTCAATTCTACCTCTTTCTCGTATTCATCGAACTGAACTACTTCTTTCATATCGAATTCGTAGGTGTGCGGTTTATAATTCTCTGCCACAAAATCAAATTTATAAACCTGCCCAATTGGCAAAGTGAACTGATATCGTCCCTTAGAAATTCGTTTGATTTCGGCTTTTTCAACCTTCTTGCCAGTCTCCTTATTTTTGATGGAGATTTTAGCTTCCAATGGCGAATAAACTTCATTGTCGAATACATTCATCAGCAACTGCACGGTGGAGTAAATGCTTGCATCGAGTTTGGATTTCACTTCTCCATCCGATTTTCTGAAATCTAAATTAATGAACTGGTGTGAATAGCCTTCTTTGGAAATATCCAACCGATAGCGTTTCCCCTCGGTCAATACCAATTGGTAATCTCCAAATTCTGAGTTGGTTGTGTAATTACCAAGTACTTCGGACGTATAAGGATTTTGCACCTTAATACTGGCAAGCATGGGCGATTCGGTATTTAAATCGGTAATTTTCCCACTCAAAAGTAAGTTCTTTGCAGGCTTGGCATTTCTGGGCAATTCGGCTTTGTAAACGCTCCCGAACCATTTGCTTGGATTTTTTTTTTTCTCGTCTCCAGAACTATAATAAAGTTCCTTCCCGAAAACGTCTATGGCAGGAAACATGTCGTCTTCATCTGTGTTCAGCTCATTCAACAAAACAGGATGATACCAAACTTTATTGGCATATTGAGTAGCATAATACAAATCATAGCCGTCCTTGGATTTTACTTTGTTTTCGTCTTCATACTCTCGGATGGAACTGAAATAAAGCGTTTTTCCATCTGGAGCAATGGTTGGGCATTCTTCACAATCCAAATTGATGGGCTTAGGCAATAAAAATGGCTCAATCCACTTGCCTTCTGCATCTTTTTCGGAAGCCCAAATTTGGAAACAGGCGTAATCTTTATTCTCCGAAGCAGTATTTCTTCTCACAAAATACATGGTTCGCTCATCGGGAGTGATGGAAGGCGAGCCTTCATATTCCTCCGTGTTAATGGGTTTGTCCATCATAATTGGCGCCTGCCACTCCCCGTTTCCCTTCGGGGAAAAATAGATGTTCATTCCCCCACCATCTGCCTCAAAATTGGCAGCAAAGTAGAGTTTTGAATTATCCGAA
>JBLIFI010000403.1:0-4763 GCA_047633715.1 Flammeovirgaceae bacterium | reverse complement strand
TCGGTAGAAGGAAAGCAGATTTTGGGCAATTTTGTCACTCATATTTGCCAATGCGCCCAAGATTGGACTCCAGATGCTTTTGTGGATAGCACAATTGCCGAGCTAAAAGCTAAACTCGGAGACGATAAAGTGGTGATGGGGCTTTCTGGCGGAGTAGATTCGAGCGTGGCTGCTGTTCTGATTGATAAGGCAATTGGCGAAAATCTCTACTGCATTTTTGTAGATAATGGTTTACTGAGAAAGCATGAATATGAGGAGGTTTTGGAATCTTACAAGCACATGGGATTGAACGTGAAAGGAGTTGATGCCAAAGAGTTATTTTACAAGGAACTCGAAGGGATTTCCGACCCAGAAGGGAAACGAAAAGCAATTGGAAAAGCATTCATCGATGTTTTTGATGCAGAATCGCACAAGATAGAAAACACAAAATGGTTGGGGCAAGGCACAATTTACCCAGATGTGATTGAATCGGTTTCCGTGAAAGGCCCTTCTGCTACTATAAAATCTCACCATAATGTGGGCGGTTTGCCAGATTTTATGAAACTAAAAGTGGTTGAGCCACTCAATACGCTTTTTAAAGATGAAGTCAGATTGGTTGGAAAAGCATTGGGAATTGACCAAACTATTTTAGGAAGACACCCATTTCCCGGCCCAGGTTTGGGCATCAGGATTTTGGGAGATGTAACTGCAGAGAAAGTAAAAACCCTACAAGAAGTAGATTATATCTTCATTAAAGGATTGAAAGACCATAATTTATACAATGATGTTTGGCAAGCAGGTTCTATGCTTTTGCCTGTTCAGTCAGTTGGCGTAATGGGCGATGAGCGAACTTACGAGAATGTAGTTGCGCTCCGTGCAGTTGCCAGCACCGATGGAATGACTGCTGATTGGTGTCATTTGCCTTATGATTTCTTGGCAGAAATCAGCACCAAAATCATCAATCAAGTAAAAGGAGTGAACCGAGTGGTTTACGATATCAGCTCGAAACCACCAGCAACTATTGAGTGGGAATAGGTTCAAATAGCAAGTTGGTGAAATAGGAAAATAGAAAAGTTTAATTTGCGATTTAGCAAATTAACACCGTTGGGGATTCAGTAATTTTAATTTCCCTATTTGCAAATAAGAAAAGAGGATGTTTTAGCTAAAAACATCCTCTTTTTGATTTCATCTTTTTCAACAAAAAATAGTCAAATGGAAAAATACTTTTTGGTTGGATTTCTATTATTCGTCTGCTTTTGTTTCCAAAGTTGTTCTTCTTCCCAACAGACTACTCTGGAAGGTACTTATTACGGAATTTTGCCTTGTGCAAGTTGCATGGGAATCAATACGAAGTTGGTTCTGCGTAAAGATAATACTTACCAGAAAACTGAACTGTACAATAAAGGTGGCAGATTGGAAATCATCAGACCAATTGAAACTACTGGGACTTATATTTTGAATGATGGTATTTTGGTTCTTTCTACGGAAGAGGAGGGAATGAATAAGTTCAAAATCAATAGTAAAACAGAACTTGAAATGCTGGATTTGGAAGGCAATCCAATTGATTATTTACATGAAATGTTCATTCTGCGAAAAAACGAAAAGCCTGCCGATTTCTCACTCGAATCAATTTACCCTGAGAAAGTAGGAGGTATTGGTTTCAAAGCAACTGGGAATGAACCATTTTGGTCTTTGGAAATTGATTTCAGCAAAAGAAGGATGCTTTTCAAAAACATGGAAAGAGGCTCTTTGGAGGTATATAAATCTGTTCCATTCGAAAATGAAAAAGGAGCTTCCTATGAATCACAAAATGGAGAGTTAAAGGTTAGAAATATTAAATGAGAAATGCCCCGTCCGCATTTAATTTTGGGGAAGCTAAACGGGAATTTGGTCTGGAGTTTAATAAAGTTGGGTTGGGAATGAAAAGCAATCAAATTAGTAAACAGCTCCCCGAAATTGGCGGCATGCAATTGGCTGGGTGTACTCTCAGGAGTTACTGGCGAGTTTCGGGAAGGCTAATTTCTTCTCATCAATAAACAAGTTGCGAAATCCAACAGAAAAAGTTTAAAGGGTGTACGTCTAAATACAGGTTTGTAATTACACTTCACTTTTTGCGATAAATGAAACTTGTACACCGTTCTCGCTCTGGAAAAGCGAAGTACATAAAAGAAAGAAACCTACATTCTGACGTACACTCATTTTAAACTGTATGATTTATACCGTTTTGATTTTCAGCATAACTCAGTTAAGTCTTCTCAGCACTTCTTCTTTATACATTTCCCCAATCGGAATTTCTTGTTGCCCAATTTCAACATCGTTCTTGGTGAAGGCGGTAACTTGTCTGGTGTTGACAATAAATGAGCGATGGATTCTTAAAAAATGGGTATCCAATTTTTCATAAAATGAAGTGATGCTAGACTTGAATGTTATGTCTTCAGTTTTCAGATGTATTCGGACATAATCTTTGACACTCTCTATGTACAGCACTTCGCTAAGGTTAATTCTTATATTTTTCCGTTTGCTTTGCACATAAATGTAGTCTTTTGATTCGGGTGGAGTTTCAGCATGAGTGTTCTCGTATGAGGACTCCAAAAACTTGCTGACCGCCTTGAAAAACCGTTCAAAAACGATTGGCTTCAATAGATAATCTATCGCATTAAGTTCAAATCCTTCTATTGCATAATCTCGGTAAGCGGTTGTAAATATGACTTTAGGCTGGATTGTCAGGCTTTTAAGGAAATCTGTACCTTTCAGAACGGGCATTTCTATGTCCAGAAAAAGTAAATCTACCGATTCTGTTCGGAGGATTTTTTGTGCTTCTAGCGCACTTTCACATGAGGCCACCAACTCAAATTCGTCTAATTGAGATAAATGTGTCTCAATCAACTCTCTTGCAAGTTCCTCATCATCTACAATTACACATTTGTATTTCATGGTATGGTTAGTTTAAGGACTACAGAATATTTTTTGCCCTCTTCTTTAATCTCCAATAGATGGTTATTAGGATAAAGTATCTCCAATTGCTTTCTCACATTCTGAAGTCCTATAGAATCACGAGCTGAGTTATTAGACTCCTTTTTATGCGAGGCAATTGAGTTGACTAGTTCAAATACAATTTCATTTTCTTTGGCTTGAATTGACATATTGATTACTGCAGTATTTATTTCTTGGCTCACTCCGTGCTTAAAAGCATTCTCCAAAAAAGTAAGTAAAAGTAATGGGGCAATCACAACTTCTTGCGCTATATCATGCTTAAATTCAATTTCAAGCCTTTTTCCGTAACGCAATTTCTCTAATGCGATGTAGTTTTTGAGCAAGGTTACTTCATTAGATAGCGAGACATAAGTGTCATTACATCGGTATAACATATAATCCAATATTTCTGATAGCTTGGCGATTACCTCAGGTGTTCGGTCACTTTTTTTCAAGGCTAGCACATACAGATTATTCAACGTATTGAACAAAAAATGAGGATTCAGCTGATTTTTAAGCACATCAAGCTCTACACTCTTTTTCTGCTCTCTAAGAACCAATGCTTCTTGTTGGTGGCGATAATACTGAATTGAGGTGAGTATGACTGCGGGGAAAAGAAACCAAATAATGTTTCCAGAAAAGTAACCGAAATCTGATATTCTCCACAGAAAATCCTTTCCTTCTGGAAGTCGGTAATAATCAGCAAAGGCTATTTCAAAATAGTAGAATCGGATAGCTGTGTAAATTATGAATGAAAGATAAAGCGAAACTAGCGTAGATAAAACAAACAGCCACTTTCTGCCTTTGTTGAGCAAATGGGGAATCAGCACAAATAACAGCCCGTACGCCATCAATATTTGAGGCACAAGTTTGACGGCATAAGCTCCTGCATAAGCGATTTTATCTTTTCGGTAACTCAATGTTGGCAGAACAAAAAAAGCGTAGAGAACACTCCAAAACAGGATATGTGTCAATATGTTTTTCGTGAAGTATTTGCTCAAAATCATTCTTTGTTAATCTCGTAAAATAAGGTTGATTCATTCTGATTTCTTTTCCCAATCTCAACTAATTTTCCTCATTTAGCAAACATTGAATCTAGGAATATATTCAGTTCAAAAATATTAGCAGTTTGCTAAAGACCTCCCCTCCTATCGTTTGTTTAAAGATGAGAAATTACAACTATGATTTCTAAATCTATTCAGAAATCGACATACACTTGGTTGGTGCAAACAGAATCGTATTCTTAGGCTGTGAACTGTCTTTTTCGTCAAAACACAGTTTCTATACATTCTCAATACGCTTCTATCTACCTTTTTTATGAGGGTTCTAATCTATGTACATATTGCAACATAATCAGTACTCAAACAAAACTCCTTATGAACACTAATAAAGTCATTTATTGTTTTTCGCTATTATTCACCATCGCTCATTTTTCATTTGCGCAAGAAGTGAAAACCGAGAAGTTTTACAGGCATTTGCGATACAATCACGTATCTCCTCATATTCCTCTGAATGGAATTCATGAAATAAATCAAAAAGAAGCAGAAAACACCTCGCATTATATATTTAGATACGATGATAACAATAGAGTCGTAGAAATCATCAATAATCACTTCCATTCCGAAAAACAACATCCTCTAGCTTCTATAGGTGCTTATAAAACCTCAATAAGTTATTCGAAAACGGAGGAAGTACGTTTGTTCTTTGACAAAAACGACAAGCGTATTTCCAATAATCGGGAGGTTTATAAGGAAGTATATTCATTAGACAAAAAGGAGAGGAAATCAAGCCTCCAATTTTATGATTTGGAA
>JBLIFI010000402.1:0-4768 GCA_047633715.1 Flammeovirgaceae bacterium | reverse complement strand
TGATTTTTGAGTTTGTCGTATTCGGTGGCTATATCCGCAGTTTGCACCTTCTTATTTTTGAGTTGTAAGAAAACCGCTCCTTGTCCTCTGTGCAGAAGTCCATCAAACTTTGTGTTCAGTTCCTTTTCAGGCTTTTGGTATAAATGTGTTTTAATATATTCCGCAGTTTCTTTCAGAGAGAAAAACTCAATCCAAAGCTTATTCGTTGGGTCTTCTATGCCATATTCCACCAAAGCATGCGCATAAATACTCTCAAAATCAGCTTTGAGTAAATCCACACCCATACTTTTGCACAAAGCCACTCCCCATTGGCTTCGTGCAATTTTACTTTGTGTAAGTTGCGCAAGCAGTTTCGGCACAAACACCAATCCTTTTAATAGAGTCGTAGTTTCCATGGGTTTTAAGAGTATGTTTTAGTTGCGTTCATACTACTGTACATTTTAAAAAGGCGAAACTTCGGCAGTGGTGTCGATGGCGACTCCCAGAAAACCCTGCCGAAGGTTGGTTTCAAGTTCGTTCAACGTCTGTGGTCCGACCATCGGCAGGACCTGCGGACTCTGCCAGCGTTTCACTTTTGGGGCGCATCTCAAAATGTCGCACACTAAAAAAGCATACGCTGGCAGAGGTTGAAAACCCTGCTAGACGTTGGGTTTATTAGAAATATAGCATTCATAGTGCTCCATTATTTCATTTAAAAAGTTCATTTTAATTTATTGCGACAAAATGAGATGCGCCCCACTTTTGTATAGCAGTATGAGTTATGTTTTTGATAATATCTCAAGGTTGTTAAAGATAGTTTTTTCGCAAGCTCAAAATGACATTTTTAAATGGATATTATCACGATTGCGTTTGTAGAACGAGTTTCATCACTTTGAGTGAGTAAGGAAACTCGCTCTACATTGTTAGTTTTTCAAGGTTTTGGAATCCAGTTATCAGATTTAAAATTTCAACCATTTTACTTTCCAAACATACTCTAAGTGAAAGAAATTAAATAAAGTGCCCCAGTTGGCTTGTTCTTTTGCCTGCCAAAATCACCTAAAAATTTAACCGTAATTACATTATGCTGAAATTTTTACGCAATCTTGGCAAACAAAATAACTACGCCTTTATGGCGCATTTTATTTAAACTCTTTCACTAATTGAAGGTTGAATTATTGGCATTTTTGATATTATATATTTTGTCTGCTTGCTGAATTACTTGTTTTTTCCCTTCCTGTTCTTGCAAATTTGGCTGTTCTTTCAACTTCAACGCCCAATTCCCGCCATTTCCCTGCTCGTAAAGTTCCCAAGGTTTTCCAACCATTTCCGTCTCCTCGTTTCCTTCCCAATACAAATCTCTCAAGTTGGCTGTTCCGTGCTTTGTGTCTATTTGGTCTGTGGTATCTTTGAACGCTTTTTCAATCGGCTGTCCTTGTGCCAAACCTTCGTAAAAACACTTCGCCAATAAAACGGCTACTTTATCATTGATACTCCATTTGGTGCCAATGACCGCAGGGAGTCCATTTGCAATGAGTTTTTCGGCTATTTTGCCAGAACTACAACCATTCAGAAACACCAATTTCAAATTCTCCTGTCTGCCCAACATACTCGCCAATCCTTCCGAGTGCGCCACTTCTACTTTCCCTTCAAAATTTTCTAGCAATAATTGGTAGGAGTTAGAATGCCCGCCATAATGGAAAACCTGAATATTTGAATGCGCTCGAAACACCTGAAAAATAGTGTCTATGCTTGCATGAGGTTCATAAATAACATCATAATAGTTGTTTTCTTGTAGCGTTTTCAATGCTTCTCTCACGGCATTTTTTTCTTCCACAAGGTTTCGCAAATAGGCTTCACTCGTTGGCGCATCGTTGGCAAAGGCAATGAATATAGTAGGTTTGTCAGATAGAGGCATAAGGCTATATTTGTTTTTTACTCTAAAAAACGAAATTTCAAGCAAAGTGGCAAGCTGGGGTGGTTATTTGTAACGTTTTATTTACGAAATTTTGGGTGTTTGCAGAATCAGTATGCTACAAGAGTTCTCTTTCTTGTTACAAAGACTTGCTAAGTCTCTCTGACTAAGAATCATAAAAGTTAAGAACTTTCAGAAGTCTAAATTGCTCAGACTTAGCAAGTCTAAATATATCAAAATAGGGTTCAATCGTTAATTTGGGGAAAGCGTTGTACTATTTCTAGTTTTTCATTCTAAGAAATTATTTTATACAAATTTGAATTGACAACCTGCTTATTTATGCAAGATTTCCATCAAAGTATTATTTACCCTTCTCTGAATTTTCTTCTGCACATTTTTTCCTCAATAACCTTCAGGGCATTTTTGGTTACTTCTTGCGTAACCTGGTTCTCCCAAGAATAATCAACCTTCTGGTTTAGTTGGATTTTGAGTTGTTCGAAGTTTTCTGTGTTGGAGATGATTTCCTTCATTAGCTCTAATTTTGTGGAAACCAAAATATAGTGAACACTACTAAATAGTATAGTAGCAAGGCTATTTATCCTATCTCTACTAATTAGTTAGCATCCAAAACAAAAGAACCCGATAGAGAGTGGCTCTATCGGGTTCTTCTTTGTCTAGTTATAAAAAAGACTATTCCATTGAGTTGATTTTTTCGGTAATTGCCTTTGCCTTATCATTCATGTCCAAAGTGCTGTAAATTTGCAACATTCTTTGCATTACAGCCATATCATCTGGCTTTACCTTGTTGGCTGCCTCTAAATAAGGAAGTGCCTTTTCTAAAATAGAATCATATTTATTTCCTAATACTTCTGCTTTCTCGGGATCCGTAAATTTTCCTCTATTATCAAGTAAAGCATCCATTTCCTTGAAAACTACTTTAGCTTGATCAAGGTATATTACTGCATGATTCAGGTTTGCATCGTAATAAGTAGGATCAACTTTCAATGCTTTTCCATAATATTTGATTGCTTCAGCATCGTTGTCTTTTTCGTCATACAAAGCTCCCAAAGTGAAAAGTGTGGACTTGTCATTTGGATTCATTTCTGAGTTTTTCTTTAATTGTGCAATTGCCGCATCTGTTTTTTCGAGTAAAATATAAGCAGTTACTTGTCTTTGTTGCAAATCAGACTTCAAAGTATCATCTACATTTTTTAAGCCTACTGTTACATAATCCATCATTTTTTGGTAGCATGGCATGGCTTTTTTCTTCGCTTCTGCCTGAGCCTCTTTCGAGTCTCCCGCATCATCCATAAAATTTCTACCTTTCTCATATTGATCAAAACTCAATATTAAATAAGGATCTGGTTTTGTGTAATTTACAGAAATTAACTTGTCTCCATTCCTGTAAACCGCATCCATGTCATCTTCTTGACGAGCAGTTGCAAAAGCATAAATCATTGCTAAGGTATCTGTTGGCATAACCATATATGATTTTTCAAACATTTTCATGGCAGAACCGAAATCCTCACTCTCATTGTAGAAATTAGCTCCTTTTTGAAAGTAATAATTTCTGAACTGCTCTTTCATACTTGGCTTAATCATACCCGTAGAAAAATCTATTCCTTGAGAGTCAAAGACTTTTTCATAATCAGAACCTTCTCCACCGCTCATCTCTTTCACTTTATCAAAAATTGTCAGAGTTGATTTGGTTGGATCTGTCAATAGCTTTTGGTCTTCTGCTTTTTCAGACATGGCAATTGCCATATAAATTTCTGCTTGAGTTATATAAACAGATGTTTTTGGCTTTTTCTTGAATTTCTCACTCTCTAAATAAGTCTCTATATATAGTTTAGCATTTTTCAAGTCACCCTTATCCAAAAAAGATTTTGCTTTTGTTTCTGAAGCTTTGATAGTTTGTGCAAAAGCACCCATACAAGCCATCAGAATCACTGTTAGTGTTAATGTCAACTTTTTCATCATTCTATTTAATTTAGTAGTGGCCATCTCATGTTATGTCAAGCCTTATTATTGATTTTTAAAATACAAAGGTTAAGCAATTATAAACATGAATTGTCAAAAAACAGAGTGCAAGCATTGGCTTGTACTATCATTAACAGTATTAACATCACTTGTTTAAAATATCCGAAAATTTGGAGCAAGACCTTTTGCCTTGCTCCATTTCTTATATCAACTAATCGTTCTTCTCTTCATTTCCTTCCTCTTCTGTATCTATTTGTCCTCCATCAGTTTGCTCATCGGTAGGAAGTTCATTTTCAACAATTTGCTCTATACCTTCTTCTCCTAGCACTTCTTCAATTGCCTCCAAACCTTCAATTTTAGCTACAGATGAGATTTCATCGTTCTCGCTGAGTTTGATAAGTCGGACACCTTGCGTTGCCCTTCCCATTACTCTTAACTGTGCAATTGCCATTCGTATTGTAACACCCGACTTGTTGATTATCATTAACTCATCCAAATCTGTCACGTTTTTAATCGCTGCTAACTCGCCAGTTTTCTCAGTTACCTTCATGGCTTTCACGCCTTTTCCACCACGTTTTGTGATTCGGTAGTCTTCTACCTCAGAGCGTTTCCCGTATCCTTTTTCAGAGACAACCAATAAATTAGTTTCTCGGTCTTCGATACAAACCATTCCAATTACCTCGTCTTCATCAGAAGCTAAACGGATTCCACGAACTCCAGTAGCTGTTCTGCCCATTGCTCGAACATCTGACTCATGGAATCGACAAGCTTTACCCGAACGAGCTGCAATGATGATGTCATTGTTACCGTTTGTCAATTTCACATCTAGCAATTCATCGCCTTCGTTAATATTGATTGCGTTGATTCCGTTTTGTCTTGGACGAGAATAAGCTTCCA
>JBLIFI010000401.1:0-4770 GCA_047633715.1 Flammeovirgaceae bacterium | reverse complement strand
TATTGGGTTCGGGCAAGAAAAACTGCCATTTGAAGAGTTTAGCAAGACCATAATTCAACAGAACAATTGCCAAGTAGAATCTCATGAATGCGAAAAACCAATACAATTGCTTATCATAATTTTGAGGTTTCCGAATTGCAATTTGCCAAATAATTGCCGAAAACAGAGAAATTAAGAACAAGAACAGCCCGTGAATGTAAAATCCAATCGAATCGGACATGATTTTAAAAGTATGATTCTCATCTAATCCGAAAATAGTTTTTGCTAAATAGTTTAAGAAAACTTCGGAATAGAAGTTCAAAAAAATAGTAGCTGTTGGGAAAAAATCTAAATTCAAAAAAAGCGTCAGGACAAATAGGAAACAGAAAATGGCAACCAATCTGAATATAAAAACTGCCCAATTATTCCAACAATATTGATTGTCCGACTTTGAAAATTGTTTACGTGAATACATCTGAATGTTATTTTATGTAACAAAGTGTTTTTATAGTAAAAAACCTACTTCATCGAAGTGTTTTTATTGAAAACCCAAAAGAATATTCTATATTTATGCGGAAGTTCATAGACTTCGTGAAAATTTAAAAATGAACAAACTAACGGTAGAACTTTTTTTTGCCATAGCATGCTTATCCTCGGTAGCATGTTTTGGGCAGAGTAAATCCTTTCAGAACCTTTCGGTAAATGATGGGCTTTCACAAAACAATGTGGTAGCCATTCTCGAAGATGCAGAAGGCTTTATGTGGTTTGGCACTAAGAATGGGTTAAGCCGTTATGATGGGAATTCATTTTTGGTGTTTGACGCTTCTGAAGCCAATGAAAATACCCTGTCTTATTCTCGTATCAATGGTCTTGCTACAGACTATAAAGATAGAATTTGGATTGCTACTGAAAGCAAGGGCTTGAATTGGTATGATAAAAAAACAAGAAGTTTCCATGCACTCAACGAAGAGACTGATTCTGTATTCAAAGGTGCTCGAGTAAATAACATTCTTTCAGACGAAAATGGAAAAGTAATTTGGGCATTGACAGACGGAGGCTTAATGAAAGTAGATGTAACTACGCTTTCGGTTGAGTCAATTCCTTTAATACTTCTAAAACCTTCAGAAATAGAGGTTGCCGCTGGGCTTTTTAAAGACAGAATAGGCAGACTTTTTATAGGTGTGGCAAGTGGTGGAATATTGGTCTTGGAAAAAGGTGGGAATTTTTCCAGAATCCATCAGGACAAATTAGAAACTCATATCAATGGTTTTTGCCAAACAGAAGACGGACAAATATGGATGGTAACGCAAGACCAAGGTGTTTTTGTTATGGATGAGCGTAATTTAGAACTCAACAGACCAAAACTAAATTCGGGAGATGAATTTTCTACCAATAGGTTTTTTAGTATTCTAAAAGATTCAGAAGACAATGTGTGGATTGGGTCAGAGAATGAAGGCTTATACGTAGTCTATAAAAACACGGGGAAATTGGTTCACTATAAGAGTGACCCTAGCGAGTCTCATTCCTTGATTAACACTTCTGTTCATTCTATTTATCAGGATGCATTTGGAAGAGTTTGGCTAGGCTCATTCAACCAAGGTGTAAGCTACTGGGACCCTTACGGAATTAAATTTCAAACCCAGAGGCACAGAAATGAGCCTCAGAGTCTTTCTTCAAATGCAGTTTCTGTTTTTGAGGAACATCCAGAAAACGGAAAAGTGTGGGTTGGAACAGATGGTGGCGGACTTAATGTGTGGAACAAAGAAAACACTACTTTTTCCTCATTCCAGAAAGGAAAAACGAAGGGTTTTACTTCAAATGCCATATTATCGCTACATCAGAACTCACACAAGGGTTTATGGATTGGAACTTGGGGTGGCGGATTGATGTACAAAAAAGAGGAGAATGATTTCTTCCTCGGTTATGAAGAATTAGGCACAAAACTAAACTCAAATTTACCAGAAACCCCTCTTCATGTTTTCCAAATCATTCCCGATGAGAATGAGAACCTTTGGCTCGCCACTTTTGACAGAGGACTTTGTCACTACGACCTAAAAACAAATACGATAACTTCCTACATAGAATCTGGGGAAGATAAAATGGCATCAGAGTTGGCGATGTGTCTGGCAATAAATAAGAGTAAGGAAATTTGGGTGGGAACAGTTACTGGTTTGCATAAATTCACGCCAAAGAATGACAGTACCTATTCCATTAAACTCTATTCTCAACTACAAGAATCAGACGGTAAACTTCCTAATAATTATATACAAACCCTGTACTTAGATAGTAAAGAACAACTTTGGATAGGCACCGCAGGAGGTTTATGTCTTTACAATCCAGCATCTGACGATTTCCAGACTTTTACAAAAAAAGACGGTTTGCCATCCAATAACATCTTTTCCATACTAGAAGATGAAAAAGGACTCTTGTGGGTAAGTTGCAGTAGAGGTTTATTCACATTCAACCCTGAGAACAGCCAAGTCAACACATTCGATATCCAGGATGGAATACAGGATTTATCATTTTCCAAAAATGCCTCTATACAGCTTGAAGATGGGCAAATGTTATTTGGAGGAGTTGCTGGTTTCAATACGTTCTACCCGAGAAACATTAAGCAAAATCCAACCCCGCCTAACTTATATTTTACCGATTTAAAACTATTCAACAAACCCGTAGAGATAAGCCCTGAAAGCGAAATACTCACTACACCGCTCGAATACATAGACAAGTTGAAATTAGATTACACGCAATCGGTTTTCACAATTGATTATGTAGGCTTGAGCTTGACACATCCTGAAAAAAATCAGTACGCCTATAAGCTCGAAGGCTTGGAAGATGAATGGAATTTTGTGGGAAATAAGACAAGTGCGACTTATACAAATTTGGATGGCGGCACTTATACATTCATGCTAAAAGCCGCCAATAATGATGGTTTATGGACAGAAAGCCCCAAAGAACTTACAATTGTGATAAGCCCTCCGTGGTGGAAAATGGTTTGGGTTCAGGTTGGAGCTATTTTATTGCTAATTGTAAGTAGTATCGCCTTTTATAAAATGAGAGTAGAGAGGCTGAAGAGACAAAAAGCAAGATTAGAAAACACCGTAAAAGAAAGAACCATAGAACTTATAGAGAAGCAAAATGAGGTAGAAGCTCAGAACGAAGAATTACAGCAACAATCAGATGTACTTCAAGAAAGAGCCCTAGAACTGAGAGAAAAGCAAAATGAGGTAGAAGCTCAGAATGAAGAATTGCACCAACAGTCAGACACTCTGAAAGAACAACATGATGCACTCGAAAGCTCATTTGCAGAAGTAAAGGAGAAGAACAAACAAATTACTGATAGCATTCGCTATGCTGAGAATATTCAGCAGTCGATTCTCCCACGTGATAAACGCTTAAATGAGTTGTTCAATAATCACTTTATCGTTTACAAACCTAAAGATATTGTATCTGGAGATTTCTATTGGGCAACAGAACAAGGGAAATACACTTTCTTGGCTGTCATTGATTGTACTGGTCATGGCGTTCCTGGTGCTTTTATGTCCATGATAGGTCATACGCTACTCAATAGAATTGTGCAAGAGCAAGATATTTATGACACTAAAGTAATTTTGAACAAGTTGAATATTGGAATTAGCAAGTCTCTACGACAAAAAACATCAAATAATTCTGATGGAATGGATATGGCAATTGTCAGAATTGAAACGATGGAAGAGGGGAAATACGAAGTGCAATTTTCAGGGGCAAAGAATAATTTATATGTTTTTAAAGCATCCGATAATTATAAACACTCTATCATAAAAGGCACGAGAAGGTCAATAGGCGCAATCTATAACAGAGGAGCGGAGTATGATGGAGTCACATTAACCTTAGAGAAAAATGATGCATTCCTGTTGTCTAGCGATGGAATTATTGACTTGGAAATAAGAAAAACCAAAAGACTCGGGACACCTGCATTCATGAGCCTTGCAGAAAATCATATAAACGATTTCGATTCACTTCAAAAAGAACTTAACAATACGATAGCCGAAAGCAAAGAAAAATTTCCTCCTAGAGATGATATTGCCATTTTTGGCGTGAAGTTTTAAAAGCACTTACGCAGAATGATTGAAAACACTCGGCTGTGTTGTTGAAGGCAACAGCATCGGCTAACCTGCCGATTTGTGGTTATTAATCAAAATTGCACATTGGTGCGACTGAAAAAGACACCGCCAAGTGCTATTTTTTTTGTTGGATTTCATAAATCGCCTACTGATGAGAAGAAATCAATCTTCCCGAAACTCGCCATCAAACCTTCAGAGTTAAGACAGTCAGTCGTGTATCGCCAATTTTTGGGGAACTTCTTAGCAATTGAGAGCTTGTTTCCACTCAACCCAATCTTCTTCAATTTCAGACTCAATGCAATTTTAGTTTCCCCAAAATTAATGCGAACGGCTAGTTACGGTGTTAACTCAAAGCCTCTAAACAAAAAAGACAAATACTGCGTAATAGAAGGTAGTATGCGCGAAACCACAAGTTTGAGTATTAAAAACGAGCATCCTATTTGTTCCGTGCTTGTCAGTTCCTCAGAACTGACATTTTTCGGTTGGATCGGTAGCCGATGCTATGGCAAACCTGTCCTCAAATCCGATGCGGACCCGTAGCGGGTGCTATCGGCTCCGAGGAAAATGAAAAATGTATAGTAGTATCTGATATAGGCTGTACAATCGGACGTAAAAAGTTCGTTGACTTTTTGGACTTTAATTTGAGTGTTTTATTCCGTAATTTCTCCATACAAATTCATTACTCTTC
>JBLIFI010000400.1:0-4808 GCA_047633715.1 Flammeovirgaceae bacterium | reverse complement strand
CCAAAGGCAATAATTTGGGCAATTGCGCCATATTTCGCTTTTACTTCTGACTGAAAATAGAAATCTATGAGTCTGAATGGCAAGAATATGAAAGTAGCACTCGCTACAAAAATGAGCCAAGCATCTTCATGTTTTAATGTGAAAACGCTGAGTGCAACCAACAAAACAGTAAAAATTGCCAAGGCAAACTGCATCATGAATGCTGTGCCTAAAATTTCGCCTTTGTTGCTTTTACTGGCAGATAAATCTCGGAGTAGAATATTGTAAATTCCCAATGTGGGCAAAATGCCAAAAATGCCAATGTAGGCAAGTACATTCCCAAAAACACCTACCTGCTCCAAGCCCAAGTGGTTTGTTACATAAATTCCCACCACCAGCGTAAGTCCCATTCGGAAGAACTTGTCTAGCAGCATCCAAGAAGTATTTTTGAAATATTTCTCAAAGGCACTTCTGCTTATTTTTGACAGGCTGTTGCTCATAAAGTTAGTTTGCCTTTTTCCAGAAGAAACTCTGCAAATTCCCAATCTTGCAAATTATCCAAATCCAGCGCATACACTTTATCCATTTGGTATTTTGCTATTTTTTGAAAATGTTGGAGTGGACTTGTCCTCAAACTTTCAGGGTTAATTAGGTAGATAGAACCATTGAATTGATATACTTCAGGACAATCTTGCCTTCTTGCAAAATTGCCTTTTTTGGATTTTTCCAACCAACCATTTCCATCCTCTTCAAAAAGCACATAATAGGGGTTGGAGTTGGTAACGGTAACTGAAACAAGCATATCCAATTCATTTCCGATTTGGCTGGCATAGTTTTCTACCATTTCCGAAAGATGCGCAGTTAGCCGAAATGGGGAAGTTGGTTGCAAAAGTACGATAGTATCAAATTTCTCGCCCAAAGAAGTGTAATAATCTAAAGCATGAATTAGCACTTCATACATTCCCGAAGTATCTTCTGCCAAATAATCGGGGCGTTTGAAATCAATATTCACGCCTATACTTTTGGCAACTTCAATTACCTTATCGTCATCGGTAGTTACGCAAATCACATCATCTGGCTGAGCCATTTCTTTGGCATATTCCATACTGTGTTGCACAAGAGGCTTTTCTCCCAATATTTTTGTATTCTTATTCGGAATCCCTTTAGAGCCTTTTCTGGCAGGAATGATGAATAATTTCCTAAGTTGTTTCATAAGCCAATATCACTTTTACAGGTTCAAATGCTTGATATCCAATTGTGCTTTTTCAAAATCCTCATGCTTGCCAATATCCAGCCAATAAGTCAGAATCGGATAATTGAAAACCTTCTTCCCATCGGCAATAAGTTGCTCAATCAAATCGGTGGCATCATAGAAAGTATCTTTCGGAATGGTTTCTATCACACTTCTTTTGAGGAGGTAAATTCCTGCGTTGGAGTAATAAGTATAGGTTGGCTTTTCTTGCAAACCTGTCAGAAAATCGCCTTCCGACTCCAAAACTCCATAAGGAAGCGTAACTCTATAAGGAATGGAAGCAACTGCCATTTCCGCTCCGCTATTGATGAAATGTTTGTAGAATTCCCCAAAATCCAAATCAGTCAGAATATCCGAATTCATAACCAAAATATGCTCTTGCGAGAAGGTGGAAATACTCGCTAATGAGGCGATTGTCCCGAGTGGTTCATCTTCTTCCACATACCCAATATTCATTCCCTTGGCAGCACCATCTCCAAAATATTCTTTGATTTGATTGCCCAAATAGCGTATTGTGATGAACAGATTCTCGACTCCGAAATTCCGCAACCTATCAATATTATATTCTATAATTGGTTTTTCTCCTACCTTGAGTAATGGTTTTGGTGTGTCTAATGTAAGCGGGCGAAGGCGTTTCCCTTGTCCTCCAGCCATGATTACGGCATCAACAGGCAAAGTTTCTCTGTAATTATTTACATCTATCAGCTTCACAATATGCCCAGCCTTATCAAGCACAGGCAAAACCTGAATCCCCTTTCGCTTGCTTTCTACAATTACCGATTTGGAAATTGCATTCTCGTTCAGCCAAGTGAACTCCTTATTCATAAATTCTTGGCAAATTGCTTCCAAATCCAACCCTTTGGAAAATCCTCGCCTTATATCTCCATCGGTAAGCGAACCTACCAATTGCGTTCCTTGCAAAACAAAAAGCGTTCTGATGGTGGGAATATTACTAATTTTCTCAAATACCTCTCTGATTGGTGCATTTTGTTGGATAGAAAACTTTTCAATCTGCATAAGTAGTTTGGCTTAAATAGTTTCCTATTTCGAGTTCTTAACAATTTCATTCAGAATCAAATACAAAAATAGTAAATAGCACAACGTGCTTATAAAAATTGCTTGAGGATTTTATGGATTTTTTTGGCAGTTTGACCTGTTCCGTAAGTCTCTATTTTCTCCAGTTTTTCAGATTTTTCTATTTCGGCAACCGCCTTCATTATCTCAGCTTCTTCAAGAGCGCAATCCAAAATATTAGGCGTTCTAATTCTCCCCGATTGCCTTTCTCCAAGATTGATTACCTGTTTGGGGAAAAATGAGGCCTCCACAAAACCACTCGAAGTATTTCCGAGCAAGAAAGCACAATGTTTCATGCAACTCAAATAGCCCAAAGTCCCGAATGATTCCACTCCAATAGCCTTGCCTTCAGAAGCGGAAATAAATGTGTTCAGCTCTTCCCGAATCATGCTCCCCAAAGTATCTAAATTGGGCATGGTAATAATGAGTTGGTAGTTTTCTGCCAATCTTTTTAAGGCTTTTACCAACTCCTGAACATAGATTTCATTCTTCTCATAAGCCACAGTTTCTGGGTGGAGTGTAATCAGAATGCTTTTTTTGGAAAGGTCAATTCCAAATGTCTCCAAGAAAGTTTCTGGAGACATCAACTCAATTTCCATCAGATTATCTATGCTCATCGCTCCTACATTATAAACATGGCTGGAGTCTCCTAAAAGTGAAACCACTTTTTGTTTATATTTTTCGGTAGAAACAAAGTGCAGTTGGCTGATGTGAGTGAGCGTATGCCTGTAAATATTATCTATCGCTCCTAAAGTGGTTTCGCCACCATGAATATGCGCCACGGGAATTCTGAATGGAACGCTTGCTGAAACGGCTGCGAACATTTCATATCGGTCTCCCAAGCAGACAATCAAATCGTATTTTTCGGCACTCCAAATTTGCGCAAACTTCATGGTTGTCAGCCCAATGGAAGTGGCTACCGCTTCTGGGGAATCTCCAATTACCATTGACTCCACACAAGATTTTACTTTGAAGCCATCTTTCTCAATAACCTTTACGGTTTCCCCATGATAGGGCGAGCCATGAGACCCAAAAGCGATAATATCAAAAGCAATTTTGCCTTCAGATTTCAACTCTTTGAGAAGTGGAAGGTAAATACTATAGTCCGCTCTGGAACTTGTGAGTAGGGCAATTTTTTTCATACAATTAGTGATAAGCAGTACAAGGTCTTTAGTTGTTAGCCCAGAGCCTCACAAGATTTTTTTTTTTAGGAAAGGGCTGGATAAGTAAATCATAGCGCAAGTGTCCACTTGTGCCAAATTCTTCATAAGCCCGCTTTATCTGGTTGGAGGCTACCCAATCTGTTTCCAAGCAACCATCTGACCCTCTTTTACATCAGTAGCCAATGTTCTACCAACCAAATCATCAATTTGCATGGGCGAAATCCCACTTGCAGGTCGTAAGGTGGAGAAATCGCTCAATTTCAAAGTATAACCCGCTTTCAATGACTTATTAAAGAACAAGCTTTTTCTAGCAATAATTATGTTTTTCTCTTCGGATAGAGATGGTTTTTTGAGTCCATTTCCCGACATGGCCAATTCTATATTTCGAATGGATTTTACCATGCTTTTAAGCTCTTCGGGTTCTAAAGAAGCTTTATGGTCAGGCCCTTCCATGTTTCTGTCGAGCGTGAAATGCTTCTCAATTACTTTTGCACCCAAAGCGACTGCGGCAATTGGTACTTCAATTCCCATTGTGTGGTCAGAATAACCCACATCTACTTTCAAAGCATTTTTTATGGTCAGCATTGCCTTGAGATTCACATCGCTCATCGGAGTCGGATATTCTGTGTTGCAATGCAATACTGTAATCTCATCTCTTTTTACGCCTGCTTCACACAAAACATCTATTGCCTGCTCCACTTCTCCCATATTTGCCATTCCTGTGGAAAGCACAATAGGCTTGCCGAAAGAGCCTGTTTTTCTTAGGTAAGGCAAATTGGTAATTTCCCCAGAAGGGATTTTGTAGAATGGGAGCTTGTATTTTTCAAGTAAATCGGCACTTTCTAGGTCAAAAGCAGTAGATAGGAATCCAATATTTTTCTCTTGGCAATACGCATTCAAAAGATTGTGAGTTAGCTCATCCAACTCCAATTTTTTGACCATTTCAAACTGAGTCTCCTGTTTTTCTGCATTCTCAATTTGGTAAATTGCTTTTGGGGCTTCCTTGGAAATGCACAATTCAGTTTTGAAAGTCTGGAATTTCACGAAATCAGCACCTGCTTCGGAAGCCACATCAATCAGCTGTTTTGCCAAATCCAAACTTCCATTGTGGTTTACACCTGCTTCGGCAATAATTATAGTTCGTCTCATTTTTTGTTCGTTTCCAATTTAGTTGCAGGATTGCCGACATAAATTCCCGATTCTGTAATATTTTTTACTACCACTCCGCCCATTCCAATTACCACATCTTGGCAAATAGTAATCCCTTGCCTAACCGATGAGTTTGTGCCAAAATACACATTGTCTCCTATGTTGCAAATTCCGCTGATGTTTGTGCCTGG
>JBLIFI010000399.1:0-4814 GCA_047633715.1 Flammeovirgaceae bacterium | reverse complement strand
AGTCTTTAGTTTCAAAAGAGAATAATAGATTTTGGTTTAAAAACTGCTTTCTTCTTATACAGTCTATTTACTTCGGACTTTGTACTTACGACTTACGACTAAAATTGCAGCAACTCTTCACTTTCATATATGACAACCGAGCATTTTTTGTGTTCATGGGTTTGCAATTACTTTGCGCTTGGTTGATTGTGAACAGGAATAGTTATCAGAATTTTGCTTATCTCTCATCCTCTAGCCGAGTAATGGGCGAGGTGTACACCGTAACTGGCTCGGTTGAGAGTTATTTCAACCTGACAGAAGTAAATAAGCAGTTGATGGCCGAAAATGCGAGACTGAGAAAGCAACGAGATAAGGAAAACTCAATCGCAACTTTCTTCAATGATTCTACGCTAAACTCATTCCAGAATGACACTACTTTCTTTAGTAGTTACAGTTATATTCCCGCCCAAGTAATCAATAATTCAATTCGGTTAGATGATAATTACTTGACACTAGATAAGGGGACGAAAGATGGAATAGAACCAGGAATGGGCGTAATTACTTCTAATGGGATTGTAGGGAAAGTGAAAGCTTGTTCCGAACATTTCTCATCTGTTTATTCTGTTTTGCATTCCAGTATGTTGGTTGCTTCCGAGTTGAAGAAATCTAAATCACTTTGTTCTACCAAGTGGAATACAAAAGATTATAGCACCGCAAATCTCCTTTACCTCTCTCGCCAAAGCCTTCTGAAAGCGGGCGACACAGTAGTTACGGCAGGAAATAACTCTATTTTCCCTCCAAACATGATGATTGGAACAATCAGTACTTTTGAGAAGCTGAAATCAGAGAGTTTCATGCAGGCAGAAATCAAGCTTTCCACAGATTTCTCCAAACTAGATTATGTGTATATCGTGAAAAATAAATTTTCTGCTGAGAAGGATTCTTTGGAAATGGATACGCAGTAGGGAAATTAGATTCTAGACATTAGACGTAAGACAATAGATTACTCTACCCGACTGTTCTCATATTGAACCGCACATTCTTATAAATATCTGATAACCGTATTTTTATAAAAACACTCGGTGTAGTAAATCTCATTTCCATGAAAAGAAAACCTCAAGATTTCATACCTCTATTTCACTCAATTGGTATTACAGAAAAGGTAAGAGTGGATTTCAATTCCGACAAGCCTGAAACTGACTTCTACGAGTTGCTAAAGCTAGAAGGCTACAATATCTATCAATACATTGCACACAATTATCGTTACACAATGAGTATTGAAGAGTTAAAAGAGAAAGGAATTAGTTTTTCTACTTTTGAATATGAAAGAAAGACATGGTTCGGACTTTCAAGTGAAACAAGAGCTGATATTTTGATTCATCCGAATGATGGTTTTTTCTTTCCCTATCAGTATGGTCACTTTTTCTATTTATACACAAAACACTCATTAAACCAAACAGAGTTTGCAAAGTGGATGAATATACAGTTCCCCAACAAATTTATGGATTTTGGAGATACAGAAATAGGTCTTAATACTGATTCTATTAAACTACTTAACTCTGACGACTATCTTTTGGTAACAAACCATGGTTATCAGAAGGAATTTGGAATAACTGGGAATCCAGAAATAGTATCTTTATTAAGAGCAAAGCTGAAAAGCCTACAGCTCGATGAATATGAAGAATCAGAATATATTCAAACAATGTAGCAGTTAAAACATTGCCGAAGTCTCCCAATTCCCCAAACTTATTTGAATCCGACTAGTTCCCCACTATATTTGTAGGCTTGGCATAAAAAAGCCAAGAGTTTTGCCAAACTAAGGCTTTCATAACTTGCTTTAGCAAAATTGACTTAACCACTCGGACATACATAACACATGAATATTACATTTTGGGGAGCTGCGCAGCAGGTAACAGGAAGCATGTTTTTATTGGATATTCCCGAACTCGACTATCGAATTCTGATAGATTGCGGTTTGAATATGGAAACTCCTGTGGAGGAAAGACCTCGCCCACTTTACCGTGGCGCACACTTTCCTTTCGATGCAAGTACGTTGAGTGCTGTTTTGTTGACTCACGCACATCTCGACCATTCTGGAAATATTCCTAATCTGTTCCGAGATGGCTACGAAGGGCAAGTACTTTGTACAACTCCAACCTTACAATTAGCGGAGATTTTACTGAAAGATTCTGCCCGACTCAATGCCCGAAAACTCAACAAGTTTAAAAGAAGAAGTTCAAAAGGCTTTAAGCAGAAAAAGCACAATCGCCCAACTATGTTCAGCATGGGCGATTTATACGTGGAGAAAGATGCAGAGCAGGCTTTGGAGCGTTTCGTACCTATTGGTTTCGAGAAGGAATTTCACTTGACACAAGACATTTCCATCACACTCATTCCGACAGGGCATTTATTGGGAGCTGCCAATATTTTGGTAAAAGTGAAAGGTAAAACTGTTCTTTTCTCTGGAGATATTGGAAGAGAGAATTACCCGCTTCTTCCAGACCCATCGACTCCACCAAAAGCAGATTATGTGATTTGCGAAACCACTTACGGCAACCGTCTCCACCAATCTACGGAAAACACAGAGGAGGAATTGGCGAAAGTGATTCAGGAAACTTGTGTGGATATGCCTGGAAGATTGATTATTCCCGCTTTCAGTATTGGAAGAACGCAGGCGGTGCTTTATTCGATGAATAAAATCAGCAAAACGAAAGGGTTGCCACCAATCAAAATTTATTCCGATAGCCCAATGGCATTTAATAGCAATCGGGTTTATGAGAGAAATACACATTTTCTCAATCCAGAAGCTCAGGCTTTTAAGGAGACAGAAGGGCGTTTGTTTGATTTCGATAACTTGGTTTACATCGAAAATAACAAAGCGAGTATGGCAATTTCCGACCATTCGGAAGCGTGTATCATTATTTCCTCTTCGGGAATGATGGAGGGCGGTAGAATCCAACATCATATTCAGAATAATATTGAGAATCCTTTTTGCACCATTTTCTTGGTTGGATACAGTTCAGATGGTACTCTTGGGCGTAGAATCATGGATGGAGAAAAACTCATCACAGTTGGGCAACACGAATATAATGTGGCGGCAACTGTGAAACAGACCGATGCTTTCAGCGGGCACGGAGACAAAAACGATTTACTCCGATTTGTCCAAGCGCAAAACCCGAATGAAGTAAAAAAGGTGTTTTTAGTTCATGGAGAGAAATCTTCTATGATCAGTTTCCGAGAAGATTTGAATGGGTTGGGTTTCGAGAATGTGGAAATTCCAGCCGTTGGGCAGACTTTTGAGTTAGATTAAAAAAAAATAAAAACCTCCATCTAAAGATGGAGGTAATTGAATTGTAATTTTACTCTTTTGATGAAAATATTGGAAACCTTATTTTTTCAAATAAAACTCTTTCACAAGAAGCCAAATAGGAAGTATTACCAAACTGAGAACCAATATATTTCTTCCGTGCGCTTTGCCTTGGGAATTGAAAACGGGTGTTTTACTTCCATCAGGTAAAGTTGTCTGGCTTTTGAAAAGATGTAAACCAATGAACAAAGCAAGAAAAGAACCTACAAAAGCAAAGAGATAGTCATTTGTAAAAAAGCCTAGAAGCGGGAATAAATAGCCCAAGGCAATTTCTCCAACAGATGCTTTTTTAGGCTTTGCCATTTCTGTGAGATTTGCGATTTTCAAATCTTGAAGCGTTTTTTCATCTACACTTTCCCCTCTTTCAGAAAGGATTTTGATTGCCAATTGTTGGTCAAACTCACTCCATTCGTTTGATTTTAAGAGAATTTCGTAAAGTTCCTCATTGGTGAAATCAAACAAGTAATGGTCTTTATCAACGTCAGAAATTGCTTTCTTTGCGAATTCAGTCATCAAATCATCCGCTTTTTCAAAATCGACTCTGTCTATCAAAGTCTGATATTTTATAAAGGACGGTTTTACGCCAGAGTAGGCTATTTCTGGCTCATAATCTGGAACCATCTCAAATAGTTTAGCGCCAATCCCATTCTCTATAAATGTTTTAGTCAACTCATCTGCGCTTTCAATATCGGCAAAAGTTCTGTAAGGCTTGAAGTCTGTTTTCATGTGGAATCAGTTTTTGTGATTGTATTCAGAAAATCGAAATGTATAAGTAAAATCTTAATACATGACAAAAAAATTACAACTATTTGAAAATCAAATAGTTAAATAGATAATTTAACTATGTTATGTGTATTAAGCTTTGACTTTTATCCATAGAGTTTGCATTTTTTTGTCATCCTAATAGCATCGGCTACCGACTTACGAAGGAACTATCTTTTAAGTGAAAAGAAATAGTTTTCTCGTAAACTCAAACAGGGTCGCTTGGCGATGACATAAAATCGTAAAGCACTGACAATCAATAATTAACAAGTATATTGGAGTTCAATCGTTAATTTGGGGATTGAGTGCAATTTGTATTTTTTATTACTTATCAGTATTCTGTCATTAATTATTGGTCGAAAAAAAAACTCATTATATCTCATGGGCTAGTCAAAGCTTCCTAGCTTTGACTTTACTCTGTGGCAAGCTTCTTAAGCTTGTAAAAGAACACATGAGGGTTTATTAGAATAATACAACGCTTTCCCCAAATTAACGATTGAACCTATATTAGTCAATTACAAAGAGTTCTAAGTCTTTACAAAGTAGAAAGACGAGCTTGCTATCTAGCAAACTCGTCTTTCTTATATCTTCTACCTTAGTCAAACCACATACACAGATTTAGAATATCAAGTAGTAAGCCGTTTTTCCTTCTGTAAATAATTTTGTTGCGCCTTTTGGCAATACTGTATCTGCTGATTTTTTATCT
>JBLIFI010000398.1:0-4815 GCA_047633715.1 Flammeovirgaceae bacterium | reverse complement strand
AAAGAACTTACAATTGTGATAAGCCCTCCGTGGTGGAAAATGGTTTGGGTGCAGGTTGGAGCTATTTTATTGCTAATCGTCAGTAGCATCGCCTTTTATAAAATGAGAGTAGAGAGGCTGAAGAGACAAAAAGCAAGATTAGAAAATACAGTCAAAGAAAGAACCCAAGAAATAAAGAAGAAAAATGATAATTTGCTAGAAGTAAACAAAGCCCTCGAAGCTTCTGAAGAGGAGTTAATGCAAAATTCAGAGGAGTTGCTTATTACTAGTGAAAACATAACTTTGGCAAAGCAAGAAATTGAAGAAATGCTGCAGAAAGAGCAACAAAATATAAAGAAATTGAAATTGGCTCAAAGCAGCCTGATTCAAGCAGAAAAAATGTCTAGCCTTGGGCAAATGGTGGCTGGAGTTGCCCATGAAATCAACAATCCAATTAATTTCATTTCTGGAGGTACGCAAGGTCTTCGAGTAATTTTGCAAGATTTCAATGAAATGCTTTCCTATTATCAAGAACTCCATACAGAGGGAAACGAACACCTCATTAAAGAGAAACTGGTGCAAATAGCGAAGATTCAAGAAGAATCAGACTTTGCTGAAACCCAAGAAGATGCTTCAATACTGTTGGGAGAGATAGAAATTGGAGTGAACCGCACTACAGAAATTGTAAAGGGTTTGAAGAATTTCTCTCGTTCAGGCAATGACAAGAAACAGTTGGCGAACATACATGAAGGCATTGACTCTACGTTGCTCCTGCTCCGCAGTAAATTCAAGTCTAGGGTCGAAATTGTTAAAAAATATGATGAAAATTTACCCCAAATCCTGTGTTATCCCAATAAGCTGAACCAAGTATTTATGAACTTGATTGGCAATGCGCTAGATGCCATAGAAGGCAAAGGTAAGCTTGTTATCACCACCGAAACCCAAAAGAATAAAATTTCAATAAGTATCTCCGATTCGGGAATGGGCATTCCAGAAGAAATTAGGAGTAAAGTATTTGACCCATTTTTCACTACTAAAGAAGTAGGAAAAGGAACTGGTTTAGGGCTGTCAATCTCCTACGCCATCATAGAAAGCCATGATGGGAGTTTGGAGGTAGAAAGCCAATTAGGCGAGGGAACTACGTTTATTATTACTTTGCCTACTGGAAATTGAATTTCCAAAGGATTTTTTTTTTGAGATTCAGCTAATTGTATGTAAGTCTGCTGGGCTAAAATCTTACTCTTATAGCTTGTTGAGTAGGAGGGAAGTGCGTGTTTTTCGAGTATTACTTGCTTAACAGGCTCTGCTGAACAAGTGAGCCAATAAACTCCAAAAACAAAGAAAACCCATTTCAACCGAAGTTGAAATGGGTTTAGCTTTATTGAATCTTTATAATGAGGATTCAAGTGAGCTGAAGGTTAATAATGCTCTTTGGCATATAGACCCTGCTTATAACTTTCTTTGATTCGTCTTTTTCTATTGGCTACAGAAGGCTTCACATAGTGAGTTCTGCCACGCAATTGACGCAATACTTTCGTTTGCTCGAATTTCTTCTTGAATCTTTTCAAAGCCTTGTCGATAGACTCGTTGTCTTTTACTTTAATTACTAGCATCGTTCTTTATCACCTCCTTTCTTGCGAACTATTTAGTTGAACTTTCTTGAATTAGTTTGCGAAGTTAATCATTGTTTCAGAAAGGCAAACAAATTATTCAATCTATTTATCGGAAATCAGTTGATTTTCTCATAAACCAATCTTGAACTGTTAAATAATCATCAACTTCTACTTTGAGACTTTAGCTAGAACCATTGCTAAAGCGCCAATTCCTGCTTTTTTTATAAAAAAAATCCATCTGAAGATGGATGCAATTGAATGGTAGATTTGCTCTTTTGATTCAATTGCCACTAGCTTCAGCTAGTGGAGAACGAGTTTCATATTTTCAGAGTCTTAAAGTAGAACTAAATACTTTCAACAAACTCCAAAAATACCTCTTTGTGCTTTTCAAGATTCATATTGGCAGAAAGTGACACGCGAGCAATATAATCCTTATCGCCTTCTTTGGTTGTGCCTTGCGTGGAGGTTGCTGGAATTGTCCAATAGCAGCCTTTCAATTGTCCGTAGCTCACGCAATACTTGCTTTCATTGGGAATTTCCGTAATCATCAAATTGATTAATTTATGATTCAGTTCTCTTTTGTAAGCTTCTTTTTGTTCCGCAGTATCTCCTTTTGTAGGCAAATCCAACGAAAAAACAGAAGGAGTAAACCCTTGTGCAGCCAATTCTTCTGAAACAAAATTGATTTTTGCTTCGGGCAATTTCTCGTGAATAAAGTTTACAAATTCACGAGTATTCTGATAAGCATCCTCAATTCGTTGGTTCATAGAAGGCAGTTGCTTTGCCAATATTTCCATCTGAAGATTGGTAGCCTCGTTGTCACAAAGTATTAAGTGCTTTTCTATTTTCTCCATCAAAGCATCTACTTTCGCATTCCCCACGCAATAGCCAGCCGTACATTGCCCGCCACTTGGGAATTTAGAGCCACTCGCATAGGAAATGGTTCGGACTGTGGAGAGGATTTTGCCTTCGCCTAGAAATTGGAAATTCGGGCAAAATGTTTGGTCTAAAATGAAGACTGGGTCAACAGCAATTCTGCCATCGGCAGTTTTACGAACCTCACTTAAAGCTTCTTTCAAATCAATCAGATTCGGAACTTCAACTCTCGGGTTGGTCGGAATTTCAGCAATAATGTAAGGGATTGCATCTTCCTTGGCAATTTTATCCAAAACAGTTCGGATACTTTGTACCATGTCATTATCTCCATCTACGGGCAAATCCACCACTTCCACATTCTCAATACATTCGGCCACTCGCCTTGCTTGGTCATTTGTGCCGCCATAACAGTTTGGAGGAACTACAAATTTGATGGCTTTTCCTTTATGGTTTTCGAGCGCATCATGCACCAAACCCATCATAATTGCATACTGAACGGACAATCCGCTAGAACCCACGAGCGGTTTTGAAATTGTGCCAGTAACTTTTTTGATTGAATTCAAAACTGATGTTTTGTTTTTCTCTACATCAAAATTTTGAGTAGTAGGCGGAGACTGTTCTGTCAGTAAATGTAAAGTAGACAGGCAATCTGCTGGAGTCATGGAAACAGTTTCTCTTCTGCGAACGTGCTGAATATCAGGAATATAGTCTTTGTATCTTTCATTCACCTTTAAAGTGCTTCCGAAACGAGAGTCCATCTTAATATCGAAGTCAGTAGCAGGCGAATAGCTGAAATTACAAAGCATTGGGCCTGAAATGAAAATAATGCAGACAATCTCCCGATAAGCATCAGGGAACATCTTGTCTAAATCGACTTTAACTAAGTCAAATTTATAGCCGTACACGTTTTTCAATATATCTTCATCAAAACAATCGGGCAATTTTGCTGTGGACGGATAGGCAATCTGGGTATATTTATTTTCTAGTGTATTTTTTCTCAAAATTGCCAAAAGTGGAGCCATCCTAGAGGAAAAGCTAATTATATTTTCAGGTTTGCAGCCATTTGTGTTGGCAATCGCCCACTCCAACACACAAGAAAGCGGATGACCCAATCGAATATAATCGTAAGCAGTTGGTAACTCGCTCAATGCCGATTGCTCATAATTATTATTCTTAAATAAGGTTTCAAACTGTTCTAAGAATTCCGTTTTTGCCAACTCTTCATTATAAATATCTAGTCGATGCGTAGTTAAATTCAACCAATCAGCTGGCATATTTTCAAGCACATTTTTTATATAATTCTGTATTTTATTATCTCCCATAATTTTCTTTTTTAGATAGGTCGGCAAGATACATTAATTAGATTTTATTAAAAAAATGAAGAATACGAACTCTATGAAATTGGGAGTTGAAATATAATAGTATGCAGTATGTTTTTTTGGTTGGATTTCGTGAATTGTTCATTGATGAAAAGAAATCAGCATTTCTGAGAACTCCACAGAAGACCCTGAGAATTAATTAAGTTGGTTAGAGGTCGCTAATTTTGGGGAGTCGTGCATCTATTTGAACGCTTTTTGCTCTAAAAAAAACTCTACCAAATCCCAAGCTCAATTTCGGTTTAGTTTCCCCAAAATTGAATGCGGGGCAGCTGGTTGCGGTTTAGCTACAACTCTGTAATGAAAACTGAGTAAACAGTAAATTTCTGTTTTGAAATGAATTTGGCGTAACATGAATTAAAATATGGATTCCCGATAAGGATTAATACAACATAGCCAAAACATATTAAACTTGTAGTTCGTATTTAATTTATTGACTGTCTAATTTTGTCGCAGGCAGAAAAAGTAATTTTAAATATCTTGATAAAAGTCACTTGGATAGTTCGAACGTCCGCTCGGACTTGTCATTCAATAAAGTATCCGCTTCAAGAATTATTATGTGAGTTGGATAAATACAACTGTTTTTAGTTTACTCCGACATTTTGAGATGCACCCAATTTTTTTCTTGAATCCAAGCTTCATTTTACAAACTCCTAACTTTATTTATGGCAATTATCTTCTCCACTTCCCGCTTACTCGTCAGACAACTCAATACTTCTGACTCAGACAAATTTCACGAACTCCAAGGAAACCAAAACGTGATGGAATACACTTCTGAACCAGCAATGAGCCAAGAGGAATCTGAAGTAGATTTACTTTCTGTGATTTCCAAATATGACACTCCAAACAATCCTTTTTGGGTTTGGGCAATAGTAAACAGAACCAATCAAAACTTGCTGGGAACTTGTGCATTGGTGCATGAAGCAAACGGAATTTATGAAATTGGGTACAGACTTTTGGAGTCGGAATGG
>JBLIFI010000397.1:0-4827 GCA_047633715.1 Flammeovirgaceae bacterium | reverse complement strand
GATGCTCCTCGCATTTTGAGTGCCAAGTTTTGTGGAGCTGTTTTTAGCTGTATTTTTAACTAGTAAGTAGCATAGCCATCGCCATCAAGCAATTCTCCTTTCCAAGTGGTTTTAGTAAAGACACCTGGAACATAGGCAAACGAAGGATTATCAGAATATTCGCTGACTTGCTGATGACTGAGAAACTTACCAAAGTGAAAATTCCAATCGCCATCTAAGGCAATAGGTTCTTCTTTTGAGAAGTCAACATCAACCAAGTTGGCTGCACCAGATTCTATAACTTGCCCCCAAGTAATATGAGACAGTAATAATAGACCGAGTAAAAAAGTGATTTTTTTACCCTTTATGGTTATTTTATTTCCTACAAACAGAATCATTAAGAGCTTTGGCAACTTCAAGAAAGTAATTTTGATGTAATATAGCACCAATATTATCTAAAATATATCGCTTAATCAGCTTTTAAGGGTTAATATTTATGAATTACCTCATTGGTGGAAATAGCTGGTTTGATTCTGACTATTTTGGACTGATTGGTGTTTTGTTGCTTAATTCAATCTTTCTTTGCCTATTTTCTGGGATGAATGATTCAGCTAATCCATCCTAGAAAATCTCATCATTGAACATTGCAGGCAAACACATCGGATACAATCAGAATTCCCCCAGTTTCTTCTAAAAGAGGCTCAATCAATTCCCTGGCGACTTGCGCTTCTTTCTCATCGCAAATTGCAAAAATGTAGGTGTTCCGTGTGACAGGAAGCAGGCCAGCAAGCAGGTTTTCCGATGTATTTTCGCCTTTTCCTCTATCCACATCCAAAGCCGTGTACCCATGAATATCTGCCTTGGCGAAATCTGAAATGACTTCTGATATAAAACTGTTTGGAATCACTACTTCCAATTTCTTCATTTTTCCATTTTCCATACGATTGAATTTTTATGTTTTTGAGTTTTTTTCTAATTGGATTTTTATAAACATGTATCGATTTACATATTCCAAATCGAGTGAATAATGCCATAATACAAGGGAATTCCGACCACAATATTGAATGTGAAAGTGATTCCCAAAGACATGGGTAAAAGTAAGCTCATGTTTGCTTGAGGAACAGCCAAGCGCATGGCAGCAGGCACAGCAATGTAGGAAGCACTCGCAAAAAGAATCGTCTGCAAAAGCGCATCGCCTTCAGAATAGCCTAAAGCATAACTGATTGCCAAACCAACAGAACCTGCAATTGGAGAGAATAATATAGCATAACTCGTGAGGAATACGCCTGATTTTTTGAGTTCCGAGAGTCTTCTGCCCGCCAAAAGTCCCATATCCAACATATATAAACTCAACATTCCTTTGAAAATACTATCTACAAATGGTGCAAGTTCTTTTTCTCCCACATCTCCACCCAAATAACCAATCACTAAACTGCCAATCAGCAAGAAAACTGAACCATTAAAAAAAGATTCTTTCAGAATTGCGCGCCAGCCTTGTTTGGTTCTACTCGAATTGCTTTTATTGCCTTCCTTCTTCTTATTGGTTGCTTTTCTGATAATAATTAAGCCTGCAATAATGGCTGGAGACTCCATCAATGCCATTCCTGCCACCATATAACCGCCAAATGGAATATTCATTGACTCCAGAAAAGCGGTGCAAGTGGCAAAGGTTACTGCCGAGATAGAACCATAAGTTGCCGCAATTGCCCCAGCATTATACGTGTCTAATTTCTGTTTGAGCACTTGGTAGCTGGCAAATGGAATCAAGAATGAACCTAAGATACAAACCGCCATTACCACCAAAACAGTAGTGCTGAAACCACTATGAAAAAGTTCTTCGCCTCCTTTTATTCCGATATGGAACAGCAGATAAATACCTAAGAATTTGGCAATCTGCGGAGGGATTTCCAGGTCTGATTTTACGGCTACCGCCAACAGTCCAAGAAAGAAAAATAGCACAGCGGGGTGCATGAAATTATCAATAACAGTTTGAATTTCCATTGAAATTATTTTTAATTAAACGTTTTTTGTTTAAAATAGAAAGAATGATTTATAGATGGATTTCTCAGAATCCAATTTGAAGAAGCTAAAGAAGATGAATTAAAGTCCGTGAATAGGCATTTCCAATAATGAAATATGGAAAGGATTAATACATCATTTTGAAAGTTCAAATGATGTAAAATTGCCTAAACAGCTGGGAAATGGCTATCTGGAAATAGTTGTTTGTAAGCTATTCAGTAGGAACAATTGAGTCATAACCTGAAATAGATTAGACAAAAAAGCTTGAATTCGCTCAATCCAACGAAAGCCATTAAGAAATGTGGGAATAATCGTAGAAAATGAGGGAATGGAGCAAAAGGTAGCAGGGGAGATTTTGTGTATTGCCAATTATCTGAGGAGTCGGTTGTAGGTTGATTTCGGCTGAAAATGGCAAAAACGGATTGGTGTAGTAAGGAGCAGTCGATTGTTGTTTGGCAATGGAAACTGGTTGCTTGTTTTTCCCATCGCTTCCTGCGCCTTTTTCAGAACCTGTATTGAAATTGAGACTTGCACCAAAATTTTCTCCCAGTTTTTCCTCTTCTACCTTCTGCTCTTGTTCAACTTCCGAAAAAAAAGACGCATTGCTCCCCTCCATCACAAATCCGAAAATGATAAAAAGAGAAAGCCCACTTACCAATAAGTAGTTTTTCAATTGGGTCAATATGTTAGCGTTTGCTTTCACTTGGGGAATTGTGAGTTTTTTTCTTCTGAACAATGCAAATGTAGTCTTGCTTTGTTTATACTTGCAATCATATTTACTACCTTAAAATGTGATTGATATTACTTTTTAAAGTGCTTTTATTTTCCTCTTATGCTGTCTGATAACCTAGATTTTAAAAGTCAAGATATTCTTTCCAGTCTGCAACAAACAGATTACGACTTGATTCGTGAAAAGATGAAGTTCCTAACTTTCAAGAAAGGGCAACTCATTTTCTATGATGGTGGACTTCCGACAGGTATTTTTTTGCTAGAAAAAGGGAAGGCAAAGATTTTTAAAGTTGGATTGGGTGGCAAGGAGCAGATTTTCTACATCTACAAGAAAGGAGATTTGCTGGGCTACCACGCATTACTTTGTGGAGAGTGCTATTACGATTCCTGTGAGGCGGTTGAAGATTGTGAAATTGGGTTTATTTCCTCTCACGATTTCTCTGATTTGGTGGAGAAAATCCCGACTCTGAAAACTAGACTCATTCAGAATATGGCTCACGAGTTTGGCGTGATGGTAAATACGATTACCATTTTAGCACAGAAAAATGTGCGTGAACGACTTGCTCTCTATTTGCTTTTACTCCACGAGCGCTACCAAGAAGAAAAATCCAACCAACAAAAACCAATTCTACTCTCCCGAGAAGACTTGGCGAACATTGTGGGGACGGCAAGAGAAACATTGATGCGCTTGCTCAAAGAATTTAAAGAAGATAATTTGGTCAGAACCGAAAAGCGGGCGATTTATGTGAATGAAATTTCCAAATTGAAGAAAATTGCAGGATTGGATTGAAGTTCTTTTACCGAACTTTCAAGCAATTAAGTATTCTAAATCAAACAATTACATGTTTTAAACTCTTTACAGTCTCACTCAAAGTTAGATAAAAACGAGTGTGGCTTCTGATGGTAAATAGTACAACGTACTTATGGTTTCAAAATTTATGAAATGGATTTTTTCACTATTATTCTTATTTCTATTCATACCTTCAAAAGCCCAAGACCCCTATCATTTCAATTTGGGGAAAGAAGAGCTTTCTGCGCAAGACATTTATAGCATCAACCAGACAGATGATGGAATCTACTGGATTGCCACCAATGACGGACTCTTCAGCTATGATGGTTACGAGTTCCAAAAGTTTACACATCCTGAAATACTCGGAAGTTCCCTTTTCAATCTGACAAAGGATTATGAAGGAAACATGTATTGCAATAATTTGAATGGGCAAATATTTAGAATTTCCGATAAAAGAATGGAGCTTTTTCATACCGTTCCAGATTCTCTGATAGATGTTTACACCAATTTTAACTTTTTGCCAAGCAATCAAATAGTGGTTTGTAGCAAGTCTTGCTACAAACCCAAACCGATGGAAAATGAAGTACTGTTCGTAGAAGGCATGGGAAATTTTGGTCGGAAAATGATAGCCAAAGATAATAATGGAAATCTTTTGGTTCAGAAAAGTACAAGATTGATAGGAAAAATAGCAGATAAAAACGTCAATGATATTGAGGTAAAAGAAGGTGCGCACAGAAACGAATCAGACTATATCACGTTCAATTACCGAATGGGCAATATGTTCGCCAGAGTGGATGGAGATTCTGACATTCTAGTCAATGTTGCCACAAATGCAGGCGAATTTAGGTTCAAAACACTATTCTCTCAACCTGACACACTCGCTAGGTTATATGCAACTCGTAGGCATTTTTGGTTTGCCAATCAGAACAGAGGGTAAGGCGGGTCGCAATTCCTTCTGAAACGATTGATTCACAGCAACAGGAACTTCCAGAGCCAATTCTAACAAATACATTTATTTCCAATGTGTTTGAAGATAATATAGGAAATGTTTTACTTGGTACTTTTGGGAGTGGAATTATAGTAATTCCCAATCCTGCCGTTATGAAAAATAAAATATTATTCATAATGAAGAAAACCTCAATCCTACTCGCACTCTGTTTGGTCATTTCCTGTCAATCTAAATTAGAATCAAGTCAAATTCTTTCGGAAAATTGCCTGGCTAAGTTTGCTTTAAATGCTGATTATCAAGTAGATGGGTTTGATTTCCCAATTGGAAAACCCGATGCAGACGATTATTACAATGCGCAAGA
>JBLIFI010000396.1:0-4838 GCA_047633715.1 Flammeovirgaceae bacterium | reverse complement strand
AAGATTACGATTTGGCAGAGATTGCCGAATACATTGATTGGACTCCATTTTTCCAATCTTGGCAATTGGCTGGGCGTTTCCCGAAAATACTGACAGATTCTGTGGTTGGAGTGGAAGCTACCAAGCTTTTTGACGATGCCAAAGCTATTTTGAAAGAGTTGATTGATGGCAAAAAGCTCCAAGCTCATGCTACAATCGGCTTCTTCCCTGCCAACTCTATAAATGATGATGACTTGGAAGTTTATAGCTTTGAGGAAACAGATGGGGAATTTACTGAAAACAGAAATGAGGTAAAATCCAACCTTTATAATTTACGCCAGCAGAGCAAAAAGAAAAAAGGCGTTCCCAATATTTCCTTATCGGATTATATCGCTCCGAAAGAAACAGGAAAACAGGATTATATTGGCTCATTTGCAGTAAGCATTTTTGGTGCGGATGAAATCGCTAAGAAATACGAAGCTGAGTTGGATGATTATAACTCAATTATGGTAAAAGCCTTGGCAGACAGATTTGCAGAAGCTTTGACAGAATTGATGCACGAACGAGTTCGGAAAGAATTTTGGGGTTATGTTCCCGAAGAGTTACTTCCAAACGAGGAGCTTATTAAGGAAAAATATCAGGGGATTCGTCCTGCGCCAGGCTACCCAGCTTGTCCAGACCATTTGGAGAAAGGAACTTTGTTTGAAATGCTAAATGCTACAGACAACATTGGAGTGAAATTAACCGAATCTTTCGCCATGTATCCTGCTTCTTCGGTAAGTGGCTGGTATTTCTCGCATCCGCAATCTCGCTATTTCCCAATTGGTAAAATCATGAAAGACCAAGTTTCGGATTATGCAGAAAGGAAAAATATGGAGGAGAAGGATATTGAACGCTGGTTGGGAAGTATTTTGGGGTATTAGCCAAATAGCAAAGTGGTAAGATAGAAAAGTTAAGAACTGTTGATGTAAATCAGAAAAGCGATAAAGATGTAATTTACATCTTTATCGCTTTTCTGATTTATCATAATCTACCATTCATAAAACCCCTTTCGCTCCTCAAATTTATTGTTGCTATAATTCATGGAACGATAAGCAAGTTCAACTCCACAGTTCAAAATCGGCTGACTGTATTCGTATTGCCTTCCTGAGTTTCCGAAAAACCGACCTGCTGGGTCAATCATCACGTAGGAATCTTTGATTTGTTCGTTCGATTCGGGAACGATTTCCAACGTTTTTCCTAAATGAGCATGCCTTTCTACAAAAGACTCAAATTGAGAACCACTAATCAAAAATGGCTCGACCTTTCCGCTATTCTGTCCCTCAATTGGAAGAACTTGGAGGATTTTCCAACGTTCAGGCTTGGCAAATTCAATCAGTTCGGATAGATTTTCTTGCCAGTTGCTTTGACAAGCTACCGTATTGATTTTCAATCGGTAACCCAATTGTTTGATTTGTTCAATCAACTCGAAATAAGCGAGTTTGCTACAAACTCTTTTGCCCACAATCGCCCTACCAATTTGTAGATTCGTATTATCAGAAAGGCTATCAATACTCAAGGCAATCCAATCTAAATTCTCTTGATTTTCTGCTAAAAACTTCTCTGACAAACCCGTTCCGTTGGTAACAATCATGGTGGTCATGCCCAAGTTTTTCGCCAAGGCAATCAGCTCGGAAAGCCAAGGGCAAAGCGTGGGTTCGCCACCTGCGAAAGTAATTTTCTGAAAGCCCGCCTTTGCCAACATTTCAATTAGTTCGAGCGATTTTTCCTTGGGTAAATGCCCTTTCGGCAAAACGGTTCTCTTCACATCCTGAAAAGTGGCGAAGCAGAATTTGCAACGCATATTGCAAGGTTCCCACAAATGGTAATTTACTGATGGAATGATGTTTTGAATTTTCATAATCAACTTTAGTTTGGTTGTCCCCTATGGAAGCAAAGTCGATTGCTGTTTTCCTTATTTCATTCGGTTGGGTTGTAGAGACGTAGCATTGCTACGTCTCTACAATCTATTACCTCATCATTATATCCTGCACATATTGTCTATCAAAACTTCCAGTTTTCACTCCATTTCTCACTACTTTCTCAAATATCTCACGAAACTCATCCACTAGCGAATATTCTTTCCAAAAGCGGAAAGCCAATTCCAAAGCTTTTTTAAAATCATTAGTTTCATTCAGAGTAGCAATATAGTTTCTCGCTATAAATAAGTCGTTTGATAACATTTTCAAAGCGATTTCAAAATTCACAATAGCCTCATCATATCTACCCAAATCAGCCAAAACATTTGCCAGTACACCGTAAGCATCTCCATCATTTGGATTCAGAATGGCATGTCTTTGGTAGATTTCGACTGCCTTATTCAAGTTATCTGCATCATATTCATTTTTCGCAAGCTGAAACATTCGGCTTGAATCCGCTAACTTATCCCGATCATCGGAAACAAGAATGTTTCGGTACTCCAAGCTATCGAATATTTCAACTGGCAAGGGAACTTCATACATTCCGCCCAATGTAAAACATTGTTCTTCTCTCACCTCACGAATGTACTTGTGCAAATGCCCATCAGATTGAACATAATCTATTAGCTTACTAATTTGGTCTAAATCATCGTAACTCAACGCATTCAGAATATCGAAATAATTAGTTTTTCTATATCCATTCACATCTTGGTTCACTCCTTCAAACGAGGTAGAAATAATCCATTTGACAGTATTATTACCCATTTTCTTTGTGAAAGGAATTAGTTTAGGGTTTGCTTTTAGGCATTGTTCAGCATCATTTAATTGCTGGCTAGCTTTCCTATCCGGTTGGATTTGCTCTCTGTAAACATCATGAAAGGAAGAATGCCTGAACTTTGTTCTTTTGAGCTGAATCCACAAAGCGGTTATTCCATCCCATACGAACAAATCAACATCTCCTTCCATTTGCTTAGCTAAGACCTTCTCACTATTCCCTGCTTTGTAAGTATCGGGTCGAATGCAATTCCATCCTTTATTTTTGAAAGCATTTTTCAGCTTTTCCTCCATCGCATCTGTTTCTTTATTTCGCTTTTCAGCATTTCTGTCTCCTTCCCTTTTGGGAAACTCATTATTTGCGTAGGAATAAAAGAAACCGTTGTCTTCTAGCAGAAAGGTTGGCACAAAATGATATTCTTGTGTTTTGAGAAACGGCTTGCTCCACACATCGTAGCTGAGCTTCCTCCTGTCAAATTTCTTTTTTGATAAATTTTTTACATCTGAGGAGAATGTACTCAATGCTTTATTGGAGAGTTCGGGTGTAAATCCTTTGCTTACTTTTAAATTGAATGCCTGAAAATCATTCGTGGTAGTCAAGACACTATAAAAGCTACCATTCTCTTTTGATTTTTCAGATGCATAATTGAGGAGCAAGGAAGCAATATTTGCCATTTCTGTTGCTTCATCTAAATTGTTTGCAAAGCATAAATCTGTGAAGAAATTGCGTAAGGCGAGTGGTTTCACTTCTTTGTCGAATACACCTGTTGGCTTGCCCGTTTTCTCTTCCAATTCTATGAGGGCATTGAACATGTAGTTGGCTTCGCACCACTTATATCGAGCTTCATCTACTTCATAGTTATAGAAATGCTTTGGAAGTTCGGAGAGTGAAATATTTCCATCCTCTTTAACAACCCTAGTTGCCAAGTCAAAACTATAAGGCTCTACAGCCATTAAGTTGAAATTTACCCAAGCAACCATAGAATTAAGCAAAGGCGCAACTTCCAAATCGTCAATTGCTTCTGACGAATTAGTTCCTTCTGCTTTGGAAAGGAAGAACTCCATCAATTCGGAATCGAATCGGTGGTTTGTATTATTAGAATCCTCGGGATGGCTTGTAACTATAAACTCCACAAACAAACTATACACTTTTGCCAAGTGCATATCATTCTCGCCATTTTGTTGAAGACTATTTTCTTTTAGCCAAACACTTGTTTGGGCAAACAGCTGGTTGAATGGAAAATGTGAAATTTCGGAATGGGAAGATATTACTCTATTCCATATAGCTCTTTCCCGTTCGTACAAACTACGCCAAACTTGGGCATGAATTTCCAGTTCGTCCGAAAACTTAAAGGCTTGAGTAAATTCGATGAACTCTTCTCGGAGGAAAAGTTGATTGACCCGAACGGCTTCTACAAGAATGCTCGGAAAATGATTAGCCAATTCAGCAAATAAGACAGCCGAATCGGTTTGAGGTTTGGAGAAATACCTAAAAAGTAAATCTTGACAACAAGGGTTTTGATTCTTTTCTGATAAAAGAGAGAATACTAGATTATATTCTTTGTTTTGAAAAGCCTGATTAGCTTTCCTTTTCAGCGCATTAATTTCTGTTACATTCATCATAATAAACTAATTTAGTTGTCGCCTATGAGTTTGCACTCTGCGTAGTAGTTTACTATGATATTACAATTATACAACTAACCAACGAATAATCAAAACCATTTTTGTTACTCTCCCTCATCCTAATTATATTCACTCGCAGGAAATCGACTTCATAAACTCCAACCCCAACCGAAAATGACCACTTTAGAAAAACTCCAAACGATAGATTTTGAAAAAGACAACTTTGGCGAAATAGCTAGACAGTTCGATGCTACAGAATATGGATTAGATGATTCAGACATTCCACAATTGCTAGAGATTGGAGATAATGATGAATGGCATAAATCTGAAAAGGCAGAAGAGTGGGAAATCAGTTGCTTTGCGCTCATTGCCTTGCAAAACCTCAAGTCGGAAGAAGGCTTGCAACTTACCTATGCGAGGCTGAATAAAGATGAACTGAATAATGATTTGGAACATGACTTGCTGATAGATTATTCAAAATCCAATCCTGAAGGCTTTTTCAAG
>JBLIFI010000395.1:0-4846 GCA_047633715.1 Flammeovirgaceae bacterium | reverse complement strand
AAACTAGCGGAATCCAACCAAAGAAAAATATATTAAGCACGTTGTGCTATTTACTATTTGTGTTTTTAAGGAAACCCTGTTTAAATGAGGATATTAAGAACTCATAGACCATCAGGGCTTTTTCATAAAAATGACATTTGGTGTGAGACACGCCAAAAAGAGCCTACACCTTTGGTGCGTGTCTCACGCACCACCTCTCAACTCGTTGGAAATGACACCTTATTTTTTTATGAAAAAGCCCTGGTTAGACCATCTAGTACCAATGAACAAGATAAATGATGAAGTTATTATTTTACTGACAATTAGTTAACAAAGCGTGAATACGCCTTTTATTGTGGAATTAGAATCGTGAATAGTTTATTTTGTGATTATATTTGACATATATGTCAGTTTTAATGTCAATAATTGACACTATTCATTTTTTTTACTAAACCACAGTATTATGAAGAAGAACAGATTTGTTTTATCTGCATCCATCTTGTTTTTAGGCTTGTTTGTGCTGTCATCTCTTTCCGAAGTATATGGGCAAAGAAGGTGTGCGCCAGGCAGAACTAGAGTCGTCAACAAGACAAATAATGTAAGAAACAATCGGGTTGGAAACACCAACAGGGTTGTGAGATACAATAAAGTCGGGCAGAATCGGACTGTTACAAACCGAGGAGTGAACCAAAGAAATCGGGTCGTAACAAATAGGCGAGTCACTTCTGGAAGAGGTTTTTCTACTCAGGTTTCCAGAACTTGTGCCGTTCTTCCCCGAGGTTCGGTCTCCATCAGTTTCAACAATAGAAGGTATGGATTTGCCGATGGAAGATATTTCGTGCCCAGAGGTGGAGTTTATGTTTCCATATTCCCTCCGATAGGTTTGAGAGTGCGTGTGCTTCCGCCTACCAGATGCAGAATATTTTGCGGTGGAGTGAATTATTTTGTGGCAAGTGGAGTATTCTACAACAGGTTGCCCAACAACGAATATCAAGTAGTGGATGTTCCTGTAGGAGCTGTAGTAAACAGTCTACCTCTAAATGCAAATAGAGTGGAACTCGAAGGGTTTGTTTACTACACATCGAACGATATTTACTACAAAGCCATACTAGACGATTATGGAAATGTACAATATGAAGTAGTCGGTTCGGGTGTGTAATTAACTCAGTTGGTTCTTAGGAACGGAAATTAAATAAAGTGCTACTTTTTCTCTCGTTTCTTTTTGACCTATTCTTCGTTAAAAAAATATGCCATAGCGATGCTATGCCCTAATTTTTTGCCTAGACTAGCTCCAAAAATAAACTTCAATAAAATAGTAGTTTATTTATTTCCCGTTCCTTATCTATTTCAGCAAGCTCTTCATCGGAATATGAAGAGCTTGCTTTTTTTGTGTCAAATTGAAAGAAAGCAATTATAAGGTATTGGTTGGATTGGGAAATGCGTATTCTGATTTAGTGGAGGGGTTTGGTTATATTTGTAGGAATGGTAAGCACATCATATAATTCACGTAATTGTAAAAAACTAGATGAATAAAGGAGTCGTTATTATAGTTTTGATTGTCGGAATAATTTTATGGATTTTGATTTCAGTCAAAAATGGTTCTAATAAAAATGCTAAAATGGAGAACTACCAATTTACTCAAGAGGAATTAATCAAGCATGTTAAGCTGGCAATCAATCCCAAGTTTGAAAACTGGATTTTATTCAAAAATGGAACGTATATAATTATAGAAGACTCTACCTCAGCAAAAGAGATTGAAGAAGAAGGTTTGAAAAAAATGAAAGAATTTGGACCTGTTCATGTCGGAGGTTCAGCAGGAGATTTTGGAACTATCACTTTGGACAAAACAATCGGTTGGGTTGTTTCATGTCACGGATATGGAATGTACACTTATGTCCACCCAAATGAATTAGAGAAAGAAAATCCAGAAGATGTTGAGATTGGACTTTACGGAAGAAGTAAAAGAGATTCGGATGGATTGAAACCTGAAATTATTTATATCAATTCAACAGAGAAAAAATGAACCTAGCCGAAAAAAGATGAAACCTAGAAAAAATAACATTGATAGCTTCCAAACCGAACTTGGGAAGGTAGACTTCATCCTAATTATATCAACTGATGCTGATGTAACCAAGCTAGGTGATAGAATTATAATAAAAACGCTAAGTTACTTTATTGAAATAATCGCATTTGATAATCTTAAAGAATGGGTTAGAGAAGACTTCTCGGTTGAAACATCCATGGGCTGGATAATACGAGTAATCAAAATAAACGATTTAAAGGAAGATATTTCCATTCAATGCTTGCTTAATCCTAAGGATGAAAATATCTCTTCTGATATAGATTCTGGAGAGCATTTAAATGCTTTGTGGATTGAGAATGATACCTATGTAGTTAGTATTGGAACTGAAGATGGAGAAGTAATGAAATATCGAGCTAAAGTAAACGACTGGATGCCATCACGATTTCAGAATGTGTTAGGTTACCAAGGTAATTCAGAACTTTCTTTTACTAATTATTTGGACTTTGGATTGAACACTACATTACCTGAATTGCGAAATGGGGAAAAAATTTATTTCCATTACCTCGTTGCTACAAACAAAAGGAAAAAAAGTAAATATCATCCAAATGAGGATGATATTTCAACAAATTACGCTGTTGATTTTTTTAAGGAAACCATTATTGAAAAGTTAAAAATAAAGGAATTGCAACTTTTCAATCCAAACACAACTAAATGAACCTAGCCGAAAAAGAATCCAATTATTACCAAAGAATCGAATCGACTTTTATTGAAAAAAAAGTGGTGGAAGTTTACTATGAGGAAATTGGTTTCCCAGAAGAGGATGAACTTTGGGAACACTCCAATGAAATTCATTCTGTAGATATGAACGTCATATTCCGATTTGAGAATGACGAACTTGCTCAATTAAAATGGAGTGACGAATTCCACAGTTTCGGAATCGGTTTGGAAACTTTGAAGGAAATAGATTACAGAGATGGAATCAAAACAATAGAAGTTACCAAAAGCTCCAACTGGCAAAACCTGATTGGTAAATCGATTTCCGAAATAAATGTGATTTGGGATGGAGGAACAAGTACCGAATACTCGGAAGACTCTAAAGTTGAACCAAAACAAGTAGAATTTAAAATACCAGAAAGTTGGGAAATCAGTTTTGGAGATTTAAGAATCTGGATTTCTGCCTTTGAAATAGAAGAAGGTGGAAATACGAAGTTTTGGGCTGACAACCTGAGTGTTTTCTTTTCCGAATCGGCACAGCAGAAATATAATATTGCCACGTAAAATAAGATAGGACTTATGTCCTATCCTAAAGTTATTCCGTCCCTTTGGGACTTAAATTTGAGTCCCAAAGGGACGGCAGATACTTAGCTTGGTACGTAAGTGCCAAGTATAAAACCCTACAAAAAATGAACAAACAACTCAAACTCACGCTATTTTTATTCCTTCTCTCACTCTCCGCATTTGCCCAGAACAAGGTTTTGGTGTTCGAAATCCGAGATGAGATTGACCCACGCATGAATCGCCATGTGGAATTGGCATTCGAGAAAGCCACAGAAGTTGGGGCAACTCATGTAGTCATTGACATGGACACTTACGGAGGTGTTTTGACCGATGCCGATGACATTCGCCAACGCATTTTGGATTTCGACAAGCCTGTTTATGTGTTCATCAACAAAAATGCGGCTTCGGCTGGAGCGTTGATTTCCATTGCCTGCGATAAAATTTATATGGCAAAAGGCGCAAGTATTGGTGCAGCAACTGTGGTAAATGGAAACGATGGCGCACGAGCTCCAGACAAATACCAATCCTATATGCGGAGCATTATGCGAGCCACAGCAGAAACGAAAGGCAGAAATCCGAAAGTTGCCGAAGCCATGGTAGATGAGAATATTTATGTTGAGGGAATCTCCGAAATAGGGCAAGTAATCACTTTCACACCAACCGAAGCACAGCGCCATGGTTTCTGCGATGGAATAGCCGTTTCGGTAGATGAAGTTTTGGAAATGAGTCAAGTTTCCGATGCTGAAATCGTTCGCTATGAACCAAGTTCTTTAGAAGGAGTTATCGCTTTCTTTCTCAATCCTGCGGTCAGTAGCGTATTGATTCTCATTATTTTGGGTGGAATTTACTACGAATTACAATCTCCAGGAATAGGTTTCCCGATTGTCGCAGCAATTTTCGCTGGAGTGCTTTACTTCGTGCCTTATTATTTGACAGATTTGGCAGCTATTTGGGAATTAATTGCCTTAGTAATTGGAATTGGTTTAATCATCGCAGAAGTGTTCGTGATTCCAGGTTTTGGCATTGCAGGAATTGCTGGGATTTTACTCACAATTAGCTCTTTGATTTTGATGATGTTGGATAATGACAATCTTAATTTTGAGTATGTTGATCCAGACTCTGTGGTTCGGGCAGTTGCCGTGGGCGCAACCGCTTTTATAGGAACAATTGTGTTAATTGTTTTTGGGCTAATGAACTTGACGAATACAAAATTCTACAAGAAAGTTGCCCTGCAAGACACGCTCAGTACCGAAGATGGCTACACTTCTCGATTCAACTTAGAAAACTTGATGGGAATGGAAGGAACTGCCCACACGGTTCTCCGCCCAAGTGGAAAAGTCTTGATTGATGACGAGATTTACGATGCCACCACACGGGGAAGCTTTGTAGAAAAAGGTTCAAAAGTGGTTGTGGTTTCCCAAGAAGGAACTTCTGTGAAAGTGAAGATGATTTAAATCAGAAGACAGTTATCAGAAGTAGAAGTATGGTTCAGAACCATTTATTTTACATTGAGGGTTTAGAGAAAATTTCTACTTTTCCATCTTACTATTTTTCACTTTGCCATTT
>JBLIFI010000394.1:0-4882 GCA_047633715.1 Flammeovirgaceae bacterium | reverse complement strand
CAAATAGCCTACATGATTATCCAATCCAACAAAATAAAGCCCATCTTTTAGTTTCTGATTACATTGTTTTTGGAGTGATTGAAAATTGTCAGTTCTTATTGTAAGCAGTTTCTCATTCTTCTGAATGGATTTGGCAGCATTCAATCCTGCTTGTTGTGCAAAATGGTAGCGATTCAAATTGAACCCGACATCTCGGAGTGTATGGAAACAAAATAACCACAGGCAATTTCTCCTTGGTTGGGAATGGCGGTGTAGCCGTTGAAATCCCATTCAGTTCCGTACCAAAATGGAATGATTTGATTGATGAGCGATTCGGTAAGAGCTAAAGAAAGACTATCGAGAAATTGGTTTTGGGAAGTGGAATCGGACTTCTGTAAGAACTGAACTTTCAGCTTTGCTCGCTCCAGTCTGATTTCCTGTTTGAGTTGCTTGTAATTTCCCTTTGGAGTGAAATTGATATTTTTGGGAATCTTATCTTCTTTAATTGGAATGACTTCTCCACAATCTGGCGCAGAAAAGAAGCCTGCTTGGAGTATAATTGATTCAGAATCATCGGATTTGAATTCGTGAATAAAGAATTGGGCAACAAAGCAAAGAGCGAGTAGAAAGACCTTTTTCATGTTTCTGAGAGTAAGAATAAAAAGTAGGAGTATTCTTACTAATACAAGAAGTTGAAAAAGGTACACATAGAAAGAATGATTATCGCATTTTTCAATTCCCTTTCTCCGTTTCAGACTCTTCAAAATCCACTTTGTCAAACACATCTTCCAGTTTCAGTTCCACACCAATAGATTCGAGTAATATTGAATCCTCCAAACCATAGACATCAGTCAAAACCCATTTGTTTTCATCGTTTTTGCAGAATACTTCTACCAAAGGTTTGTCTTGCGAAATCAGCACGTATTCTTTGAAGGTAGGAATGGTTCGGTAATTCCAGAACTTTTCTGTCCTATCGAATAATGCTGTGCTTTTCGATAGAACTTCTACAATGACTGTCGGGTTTTTGACAATATCCTTTCTTTCCGCATCAAATTCCAACTCGCCACAAATTACAGAAGCATCAGGGTAATAATAGCTGTTTACCTTTTCGGCTAGGATTTTCAAATCGCTATTGTAAGAAGAACATTTTTTGTCTTTCAAGCCGAGTGTAAGCGCAAAAGAGACATTATTGCAAATTTTACTATGAGGTGCAGTTCCCCCTGCCATATCAATGATATAGCCATCGTGGTATTCGTGCTTTTCTTGGCTTCTATCTTCTAATTCCAAGTATTCTACAATCGGATAAAGTGTTTTTTCTGCTGCGCCCATTTTGATTGCTTAAGTTCGTTGTTCTCACTAAGATACGAAATGTTCTACGTAAATCTCGTAACATTTTGTAGGTCGGGATTCCCATCCCGACCACGATGGTGAAATGCACTTTTCTTGGAGATTGAGTTTAAGGTCAGCGAATTCCCAACTTTTAGACACAAAAACTCAGTTAGGAAAAACCGAGCTACAATTCCCTCCATCAATTCTTGGAAAATGCTCTCTGACATTTACTCTTTCCTCTACCTCACAACAAACTCCACTCGTCTATTTAGCTGCCTTCCCATTTCTGTGGCATTGGTTGCCTTTGGTTTTTCTTCCCCATAACCTTCCGAAGCCAATTTACTAGCACTTACGCCTTTGGAATGGAGGAAGTTTTTCACGGCTCTGGCTCTTCTTATAGACAAATCTAGATTGTCAGAATCTGAACCTACAGAATCGGTATGTCCTTCTATGCTGATTTTTCGGTTAGGGTGCTGTTGAAGCATTTTTGCCAATCTTTCCAAATCGAAAAAAGATTCTGAGCGGATTCGGTCAGAATTGTGGTCAAAATGGAGTGTTTTCATCACAAATGGTTCGTATTTATCTCCATCTTTGAAAGAACTGACTATCAAGTTATCGTCTGTGATTTTTGGTTTATCTAAATTCAATAAATCTACCTCGACTGAAGAACCGAAGTTCTCTTTGTCATCGGCATAATAAACAAATTTTTTTGAGCCTTTCAGGGCAATGGTATATTTTCCGTTTTTTGGATTGCTTTTTACTGTTCCACCTGAGTTCGGCTTGCCTTTCTCTTCCCAGTGAATACTGGTGCTGACCGCTTTTCCGCTTGGAGTTTTCACTTCACCATTGATAATTACTACAGGTTCCGGTCGGTACTTTTCGGGGACAACGATTTCGTATATATCTGTTCCGCCAAAAGAGTTATTGGAAGAAACCACCAAAGCCGTAGTTCCCAAGCTCGTAATATGGAAAGCATCGTCATCGGGGCTATTAATCCATTTTCCCAAATTCACAGGCTCGCTCCACTCCGTCCAAGAAGTTTTGCTCAATCGCTTCGACATAAAAATGTCATAACCGCCAAATCCATAATGTCCATCAGAAACGAAGTATAAAGTTTCTCCATCAGGATGTAAAAACGGCTTCTTCTCGGCAAATTCTGTGTTGATTATATCTCCCAAATTGATGGGCTGACTCCAACCATTTTTGGTTCTTTCGCTCACATAAATATCCAAATTAAATTCTCCAGCGCCATGAAAGTAGAGTTTTTTCGCAGGATAGATTGGATTGTAACCTCCAACTGCACCTTTTCTGTCTGTGGTAAAAAGCGCATATTTCCCATCTGCCGTCATGCTGAAACTCGTTTCGTAATTAGGCGAGTTGATTGGAGATTTCAACACATCTAGGTTTTTCCAATCTTTTCCACCTTTCACAGCATAATAAATATCGCCTTTTCCCAAGCGAGGTTCGGTAGATTTTACAAAGTAGAAATCTCGCAATTGGCTATAATTCCCGTAAATAAACATCGTGTCTCCAGTCGGATTGAAAGACAAAGGGACTTCGTGGGTGCGAGTGTTCACATCGTTACTAATTTTTCGGGCAGAAAGCCAGTTGCCATTTTGCTTTTTGGTGTAGTAAATATCCTCTCCAGAACTATCGTTTTTCCGAGTGAAATAGAGCATCTTTCCATCCAAAGTTAGAACTGGGCTGTATTCGTTTCTTGGCGAGTTTACGCCTTTTCCTAAATTTCGCAGTTTTTGGTCAGGCATGTCTTCCCGAAGCATTTGGCGGATTTTAGTGATTCTCTCATCGGGAAACAGGCTGGAATATTGCCCAAATACGTTGAAAGCACTTCTCCAATCGGCTTTCTCTAAAAAAGGTTGAGCTACTTTCTGAACGGCAATGAAAGCCACATCGGCAGGAGCGAGTTTCTTGATGAATTGGTCGTAGAGTGCCCGGTTATCTTCAGTTACGCCCGTGTTGTGCAGGTTCAACTGGCAGAGGAATTCAATTACGGAAATTCCATTCGCACTTGCCAACTCCTTCAGTTTCCGATGATGTTCATGTGTGGAGAAAGTTCCATCTGTCCAGCCGAATTCCGCTCCATAATATTGGGGAACAACATGGGAAAGTTTTTCTGCTGGATATTGTTCAATAATTAAATCGCAGAATTTTTCATAAACTCTGCCAGTTCGGTCTCCAAACTGACGTAAAGATTCTATTTGTGTGTAATCAATTAACAATTCGTATTTGTATTGCTCAACCCTCGACTTGTAAGACGAATACGGATAATCTACCAAATACTGTTTACATTGCTGAATAAGTGTTTCTCGCAAACTCTCTACGGTGTCTGCATCAGCATATTTATCGTAAATATTGGATTGATAAAGCATCAACAGGTTTTTGCGATAAGGCGCATTGGTAAGAATGACGTAGGCTTCCTTCATAATACTTTCGGGAAACTGCTTCACGATATGGTCTTCGGCCACAGAAAATGCCTGACGAATTTCTTTTTGTTTATCAGAATCAGCCTTTTTATATGCCACGGCAGACTCTAATGAGAAATCATAACTTCGTTTCAATAAATCCAAATGAAATTGGAAATTCTTAAATTTATTACGGAAAGCCTCTTTCGATAAAACTTCCTTGTGCTTCATGAACAACGACTTGCTCAATCCAACCAGAGCAATTTCATTTTTAGGCTCATTTTTGAGGATTTGCTCAAATGCTTTGCCCGATTGGCTGTACTGCCTCCCAAAGAACGCATCAGTTGCTTGCAGTTCTGTAGTGGTTTGGGCATAAATGGAGAAAGTGAAAAGTAAGAAAGTGAGTGTGTAAATGTATTTCATAAAATCATTCTTATTCGGTTCTACTTATAGAACGCAAGAATCGGGCGTTTGTGTTTTGAGAGGCGGGATTTATGGTTCTTTTGGATTTGGAGTGTGAGGTTTGATTGTGGCGAAAGGGTTAACGGCTTTCGCATAATTACCTTCACGGGCGAAAAAACAGATGCGAGTCCTATGTTACGATGCCCATTGGAAATTCAATTAAACTGAACACTTAGTTCTTTTGAGAGAAAACTTGAAAAGCAATACTGAATATTGGACTACTTTCATAAAGAGTACTAAACCCCTCATAATACTCTAAACTCAAAACCTAATTTAGAAAAATGCTTCAAATACCTTGGCAAAACATATTTCAGATTATTCTCCGCTTTCAAATTGTCATGAAAGACGATAATTGAGCCTTTCTGTGTGTGCCTAATTGATTGGTGCAAACATCTTTCGGGAGTGATTGATTGAGAAAAATCTCCACTCAATACATCCCACATAATTATCTCTTTTTTGGGTAGAATAGATTCTATTTGAGATTTCTTGATTCTGCCATAAGGTGGCCGAAATAAACTTGTAAAAATTTCAGAGTTATTCTCAATTGAATCATCACATTGAGCGATGTTTTCAAAATACTCTGAATCATTGGTTTGCCAACCATTTAAGTGGTTGAAGGTATGATTTCCAACCTTATGCTTTTCTTCTAAAATTCTTGAAAATATTTGCGGATGCTTTCTGATATTATC
>JBLIFI010000393.1:0-4897 GCA_047633715.1 Flammeovirgaceae bacterium | reverse complement strand
GGTTCCCCGCTGGGACAAAAATAGTAGGCATAGCATCGCTATGGATACTATTTTTAACGAAGAATAGACCAAAAAGAAACAAATATAATGGAGTAAGTTATTTAATTCCTTTCACTAAGATACTGAGACAAAAATCTTCTGTTTTTCTCGTTTTTTTCATCAATCAAGATTAAAACATTTTTGCCTCTTTTTTTTATATTCTCACCTTTTTTCGTCCAAAGTACAATTAGTAAGCCGTGATACAGGTAAATGGTTCAACAAACTGTGTTGGCTTGAAAAGAAACAGTTATTTTAATTCCCAACTCTTCATTTATAACTTCTTGCTCCGTTCCTTTGCCACATGAAAATTTCAATTATTGGAGGTGGCGCATCGGGTTTTTTTACAGCTATCAACTTAGCGAAGTTACGCCCCGATTTTGAGGTGGAGATTTTGGAAAAATCCAACAAGCTTCTCAGCAAAGTAAAAATTTCGGGTGGAGGAAGATGCAATGTTACCCACAGCTGTTTCATTCCCAAACCGCTTTCGCTCAACTACCCTCGAGGGCAGAAGAAACTGGTTTCCATTTTCAAAGAATTCCAACCAAAAGATATGGTTAGCTGGCTTGCCGAGCGTGGAGTGGAGACCAAAACCGAATCTGATAACCGAATGTTTCCTGTTTCTGATAGCTCCCAAACCATTATTGATACTTTTTTGAATGAGGCAAAAAAATATAAAGTTACTATTCGGACAAAGTGCGGAGTAAAAAAAATGACTCCCCTACCCGATGGGAAGTGGAATTTAAGCCTAGATGATGGAACTTCACAACTATCTGACAAAGTGGTAGTTGCCATGGGAAGCCAGCCTGCTTCTTGGCGAATGATGGAAGGTTTGGGCTTGGAAATGATTAGCCAAGTCCCATCACTTTTCACTTTCCATTGCCAAGACGAACGCCTGAAAGATTTGCAAGGATTGAGTTTCTTGAATGTGGAGGCAAAAATTATGGGAACTAAAATCTCTACTTCTGGACCAATGCTAATTACTCATTGGGGGATGAGTGGCCCAGCCGTATTGAAACTTTCGGCTTGGGGAGCGAGAGAATTATCGGAGCAATCTTATAAATTCACTATTTTGGTGAATTTTATGGGTAAAAATCAAGAAGAGGTTCGCAATCACTTAGTAGGATTGAAAACCAATAATTCCAAAAAACTCACAGTTAATGTTGCTGTAGAGGGAGTTCCAAAAAGGTACTGGCAGAGATTGTGCGAGGTAGTAGGAATTCGCACAAATCAGACTTTTGGAGAAATCTCCAAAAAACAACTGAACAAATTTGTAGAAGAACTGACCAATGCCAATTTCCAAATTGATGGGAAAAGTACTTTCAAAGAAGAATTTGTGACTGCTGGTGGAGTGAGTTTATCGGAGATTGATTTCAAAACCATGCAATCCAAACGCTTTCCCAATCTTCATCTTTCTGGAGAAGTGCTCGATATTGATGCGGTTACTGGCGGATTCAACTTCCAAGCCTGTTGGAGCACGGCTTGGGTAATTGCACACTCTATTGCCGATTCTGAAATTTGACAGCTTGGAATGAAGCACAATCCAAACACAGGGCAACCGCATCTAATTTAGGCGATTTTAGGTCTAAATCAACGTAGAATCATCTAATTTTTACGTTAACAATTAACTAGGTTTCAATACTCTCTTTTTTGGTGTCATCGCCAGGCGACCCTGTTCGACTTTAGGAGGAAACTATTTATAACTCAAAACGATGTAATTCAAGATAGAATGCAGGATAACCATGCTTATTTTTACGTTTTTTGCTTAAAATCATAAAAACCGCACCGAAAAACCTCTTTTTTTGGTGCGGTTGCCCTGATCCAAACACCTTATTTATCTACCACAATTCTTTTAGTGTGGGTCTTACTAGCAGTTTCCACTCTGACAATGTAAATTCCATTTTTAAGTGTGGGAAGAGAAATCAATGCAGCATTGAACTTTTCGCTAAAAGCATTATAAACCTCTATACCCAAATGGTTGAAAACTGTAAGCGTTGCATCAGAAAAGTCAGTAAAATTAGTGAGTGAAATGGAAAAATTTCCATCGTTGGGGTTAGGAGAAACAATTAAGTCGCTATTTGAACTGATATCATTCCTCGCTTTTATGTTCACATTATCTATATATATGTTGTTTCCGAAATAACCTATGTTGGAAAAATAGACTCTTCCGACCAAGAAATTGGAGATTCCCTGAGCCAAAACGCTTGTTTGTCTCCATTCCGAAGCATTAGGAACAAATGTAGATTCTGTAGAATCTGCAGTAGCGAGTTTATTTCCACCAAGTTGCCATAGGAAGGTTTTATTTCCACAACCATCTCCCAAATAAATTGCCAAAGAATCAAAAGGCTCATCAATACCTGTATCAGAATAGGGCGCATAAGCCAAGTCGAAACTGATTTCTATATTTGAAATTCCTTCAAGCCTGAAACTAGGGCTAATAATATCCCCTGCACTTCCGCCAAAGTCATAATCATAATTATCTGCAAGCAAAGAGTTGGAAGAATTCCGTCCGATACTTGCAATTTCCCAAATACTTTCTTCCGCCCAACCAAGATTATCGAAAGGCGTTCCCTCAAAAGTCTCGCTGAAAGGTAAAGTCAAAGCTTCTGATACAAAAGGTTGCTCAATCTTTATGTAATCTTCGAGCAAAAACGTATCTGAACCTGCTGTACTGGAAGCAATTAACTGCACATCAAAGACTCCAAAATCTTTGAATTCCACTTCCACATTGGTAGCTGAGGCAGTTGATGGTGTTCCTCCTTCAAATTGCCAAGTAAGATTTATGCCTGCACTCTGATTATACAACACATAAGAACTGCTGTTAAAATTGATTTTTGAAGGCGTGCAACGCTCAGGGTTTTCAGATTGAAAGAAAGCGACCATTTTTGACTGGCTAGGCACTTCAATTGAAGGCGTTTCTGCTTTAATCATCGCATCCCTCATATCATCCATCTCTAAAACTGTTCTCATACGAGTAACCTGCTGTGCAGAAAAAAGCCCCATGCAAGCATCGTTTGTGTAGTCCATAAAATTTTCCCACATATCTAAGGAATTGCAAGTATTGTCCGTAGCATTTGGACAACCTAAATAATCACTTGCTTGTTGCGGAGTATCATCCACAAAATCATCCACACCACAGCCTCCGTCTCCCCAAATATGCCTTAAACCGAGCCAATGCCCAACTTCGTGGGTGGTAGTTCTTCCTAAATCATACGGTGCGCCAGAAATAAGTTCAGGAATTGTATTTGAAGTCCCAAAATATTCATAGCCCATAACCACACCATCAGTAACGTCTTTTTCAGTCTCCGATAAACCTGGAAGCGTGATATAGTTTGGGAATTGTGCGTATCCTAGCAAATCACTTCTACTAAACTTGACAGTCCAAAAATTTGCATATCTGTATGGGTCGAAAGAGGTAGCTGGTTTGAGAGTATTATCAATATCGCCCGTTGACCAACTTGTTTTATTGCCGTTGTATCGGTTTATCCCTGGTTCAATCAATTCTTTCCCATCAGGGTCGTGGGTTGCCAAAACGAACTCTATTTCCGCATCTCCAGCAACTGCCTGAAACTCTGTGCGAACTTTTGAAAAATCGGCATTCAGCTTACGGAAATCTTCGTTCAGCACTTCAATTTGGGAATAAACTTGCTCTGCACTAATATTTGCACCCACACCAATTGACTCGCCATTATGAACTACATGCACTACCACGGGAATTTTGAACACTTCCCCTTTTGTTTTCAAATTGCTTCTTTTGGAGATTTCTATTGCGAGCTTCTGCTCCATTTCCAACATTTTTTCCTGCTTGGTTGGATTGAGCCAATTATTAGATTCTACAAAACCGCAATACCTTTTTTGTGCAAAAGTCTGGATTGATAGGAAAATAAGGATGAAGAAAAGTAGGGATTTATTCATTGGTTTTTTTTTAAAAAAGCTAGAGTCAAGTAAAAATAGTTAGATTTTTCATAATGTTGTTTCAATTATTCAGTTGGAGTTATTTTTGACGTTTTTTCACTTCTCTGTAATTCAACTATTTTCTTTAGTTTTCAATCTAAAACAAACTAAGCGGCAACTATGGACTTTTCTAATTCACAATCTATTTTCAAGAAAATCACACATCCAAATTATAAAAATGGGCTGTGGGAAAAAGGGCCATATAGTGAAGGGACAAATTCCATCTTTAATGGGAATTTTACTGAAAATGGTTTTTTAACTATTCAACCAAACCAGGAAATAGATGAGCAAGCTCAAGTTCAGAAAGCAATAGAGTTTAGTAAATCGGCTTGTAAAATTCTTTTAGACGGAAGTTGCTATTCCGCCTTTGGTTCGGAAAGTGATTTGAACTGGCAACCCTTTGTGCTGGCAAATAAAGCCGAAACATTTGGGCAGGCACTCACATCAATCTTTTCTATCATTCCCGCAGATGTGGTGGAAGCTTACCAGAAAAATAGAATTTATCAATCTCATCCAATCAAAATAGTTCAGGAAGAAGTAACTACTAGAGATAATGTCTTTTGGGAGAACGGCAACAAACCAGCTATTGACTCCAACCAAATTGAAGCTTTTAAGAAAGTGAGTGGTTTGTTGAAAAATGAACTAGAGCAAGTTTGGGAAATCAAGGCTTTTCCAGATTACATTGAGTTCCCCTTATTATTTATTGGGAAACACAAACAATCTGGGCTGTTTTGTGGAATGATTACGCCAATAGTCTGGACTTAATCGTCTTGAATCAGTACAATTAAATTTACTCATAGTGCAATTCTGTAGTCAATCTGTAATCGGTTTGATGCGATTACACCTTGTTGAAAGCACATTCACAACAGTTGTTAATATTGGGTTAACCTTAGAGAAATTTAAAAAT
>JBLIFI010000392.1:0-4943 GCA_047633715.1 Flammeovirgaceae bacterium | reverse complement strand
TGTTTTTCGAGTTTGTTAAAACTCGAAAAACAAGCAATAAAACTGGTTCAAGCGCCCACACTTGAACCTAATAACTTAAACTTCAAAATCATGAATTGCACTCAATACCCAAATTCACGGTAGAACCATAAAGATTAAAGTAGTTTACGGTGTCTTCAGATTCACTAATCTGTGATATCAATCAAAAATGCTTTTAGGCTGTGTTTATTATCCTACTTAAAATCTAGCGGGTCATAATTCCTGAAATGTCCATTCATCTGGATTTTGGATTTGGTGTCTTCCGCACCTTTCAGGATTGGGATGCTTCGTGTGAGGTGGTCGAGTATGAAATTGATTCGGGCAGATTCTGATGATAGAGTAAGCAGTTGGTATTCTTGCTGAATACTCAAACCGACTTTGTGCCCGACTTTGAATGATAAGAATTCTAATTCTGCGGAAATATCTGCCTGAACATTTAAGATTTCGTACAATTTATATATTTGCTCTACCAAAAGAATCCGCTCGGAAAAAATCGCATCGTCTTCCTCCAATTCTATATATTCTACTTTTGCGCCTGCATAGAGTTTACCACGCATCGGGTTTTTAAAATCACTCATTTTGTAGAGTCTCTTCCCTTTTGTCTTCACGTCTAACTTCCCGTCTGGGTAGCGGTTTGTGATTTCCATCAACTCTATTTCAGTTCCGTATTCCTTAATTTGATTATCGAGAAATGCAGAAATACCAAAATTGACAAATTCGGTCTCGCAATCGTGGATAAGTTGCCGATAGCGAGGCTCGAAAATATGCAAATTCAGATTTTCGCCAGGGAAAACAATTGTGCCAAGTGGGAAAAGTGGGAGCATAAATAGATATATGATTTTAGATTTACGAGGGATGAATTATTTCGTAAACCTTCTATGAAGAACTGGATTACACAACTTAAAATCAAAAAACATGAGATTTGTTTTTAAAGAATAGACTTTATCACAATTGGTTTACTATACTCATTTTTCCAACTCGACTCAGAGAGTCGAGGTCCGGTTAGACCATGTAGAGCGGGTTTCTCAATTTGCTCAAAACGACAAATATGGATGTACAAAATCAATCGTGATAATATCTAATGAAGTCTAAACTTTCAAAATCCAACAAGAAAAAAACCTTCAAAGGTGAGTTTGAAGGTTTTTGAATTTGATAAATCCAGACCGATTTTACGAAATTTTGCTGAGGAATTTCGGGATTTCACTCTTGGCAGCATTCAAGTTAAACCCTTCAACGGCTGCTACAACTAAAGACGGGTCACTTACATAGTCTAATGCCTTTGGCCTCTTTCTGGAAGCAACTACAATTCTCTTTTTCTTACCACGAGTTTTTACTACTTTCTCTATGAGTGGGTCGCTGACTTCGTGTACATTGTCTACCAAAACATTGCTGTGAACATCGGAATGTCCACGGTCGTGATGGAAATCATTTTCGGGTACAATTACACTATGCGAACTTGCCAAAGTGGCGAGCCAGTCGAGAAATTGCGAACTTGCTCCGTCTCCATCAGAAGAATACACGAACAATGAAGGTGCATCCTTATCTCGTCTGAGCATTCTTTGTATATATCTTATTCCTGTTTTCTTCTTTCCGAAAACTTGCTTCAAAAGTCTTTTAGTATGTTTCATGGTCTAGCTGTATAGTTGGATATAGAGACTCGTTAAGATGTTTGTAATTACACAAATTTGCTCTCTAAATATTCTTCAAATTAAGATTAAAAATGAAGAATTAAAAATTGATTCTCCGTAAGCAATCATAATAATTGTATTTTCCCCTCTCAATTCTTGAAAATATGATTTTTTTTTGCAATTTCCAATCCAAATAGGCAATTTTCTACAATGATTGGCGAACAGGTCAATTTAACCAATAAACGACTATAAAATGTATTACGGAAAGGGAACGACTGTCTTCTTGGATGGACAATTTATAAAAGCGGAAGAGGCGAGGACAGATTTGTTTTCGCAGACTTTGCACTACGGACATGGTGTGATTGAGGGAATGCGCTCGTATGCCACGCCAATGGGAGCACATATTTTCAAAGCCAGAGCGCATTATTCCCGCTTGTTGGAGTGTGCCGAAAAACTGGGCTGGAAAGTGGAATATTCACTTGAAGAGTTAATACATTATAGTTATCAGCTTTTGGAAGAAAATAATACTACCGAGGAAAGTGCCTATATCCGCCCAATTATTTTTATGGGAGCGAATATGGCTTTATTGAATTCCAGTGAAGTTCATGTGGGAATTGCCGCTTGGAAATGGAAAAGCTATTTTGAAAACGACCAACTTAAATTATGGATTTCTGACATTGAGCGTCCTAATCCGAAATCTACGCTGATTGATTATAAAATCACAGGACATTACACCAATTATATTCTTGCCACCAATGAAGCCCGCAAGAAAGGCTACGATGAGGCGCTTTTGTTGGATATGGAAGGAAATGTGTCTCAGGCATCTGCTTCCAACTTCTTTTATCAGAAAAATGGCAAGCTTTATACTGCTCCGCAAGGACATATTATGCCAGGAATTACTCGTGCCTTGGTCATGAATTTAGCTACAGAACTCGGATATGAAGTAATAGAGAAAACTTCAAAACCTGAAGAACTCAGAGGAGCGGAAGGCGCATTTCTGACAAGTGCAGCTTTGGAAATTACTGGTGTTCAGTCAATCAACGGTAAGCAATCTCAACTTCCTTGGGAGGAAACGATTGGTTATGAAATTTTGCTGAAATACAGACAAATAATGAGTCAGGCGCAGTTTGATTCTTATTCTATTATTTAGCCTGTTGAAGCCATTTCAAAAGCGTTGACCTAAATATTTCACAATGATGGAGTACTTAGGTCAAAGCTTTTTATTTTGTTATTCTCCGATTTCCAAACCATAACAAGAGGCTTTCACTCCAAATAACGCAGCAAAATGTAATAATCAGAGAAAAGCAACTTATTTATCTCTCCATTCCTAGGTACTTACTACTCAAACAGCTATCAGAAGAGCGGCTTCTTTATGCCTTTTGGTAGCTTACCCGCCTTCTTTAACTCCTTATACATACCTAGTATTACTTCGTCCAACATTTTAAGAGCAGCTGTAATTTGGTGGTCTCCGAGTTTATCTTCTTTATAAAGAGCCTGAATGTGCAAAAAAGCTTTATGATACTCTTTTTTAGCCATAGCCATCTGGCACAACATTATCTGTAAAGAAAGAAACTCAGAGATATGGAACTCTGTTCTATCTGGATAAAATTGCTTGAGTGTATGTTTGCCATCCAACACACTTTCAGCTTCTTCCAATTCTCCTTTTTGTAATAAAAGCGTCACAAACGATGTGTATCCAAATAAGTAGTCGGGAAATTTCTCAACAGTCAGTTTGGCATACTTCATTGCCTTTGATTTCTTCCTAGTTCTGCTATATGCAGCAGCCATGAAATTATACAACGGCTTATAGTCGGGGTATTTTTTAAGTTCCTTCTCAACTCTTCTTATGGCAACAAAAGGGGAATTCAAACATAAATCATGTAATTCTTCAAAATCTGGGTGCACGAAATCATCTTTACCAATACTAATAGGCTCATCTGTAATTTCATACCAGTCGTCATCAGATGGGCTTGCACTTTCCAAAGCAACTACATCCATCCGTTCTATGTTATTAAGATAAGTATGGTAGATGTCAAGTTCATCACCCTCTAGTATCTCCTCGAAGCTTTTACTGACCATGAGGTCATCAACAATATCATCTGAAATGTGATAGACATTGAAATTGCCTTCGCCCAATGTTTTTCTCATGGTGGCTATTTCTTTGCTCCTGTTTTCATTATCATCCAGAATCAAAGTATGTACTCCGTCTCTGCCTACGGCTATTTTTTCATACTCAATATCATCTTCATCATCTATCAGATGTTTGACTAGGGCAAAATCTTTATGAGGTGAGAGCCCTGCTTGTGCGGCAAAATCTACTGCTTCATAAATCATATTAAATGCCGTATTAGCACTAATTTCTGTAAGTGGATGAGGGCTAGAGTCGTACAACTCCTCAAACTCATAAAGTGGAACATTGAATTTATAAAAGGCATCTTTTACACCTAGGCAGTAAAAATCTATGAGAAAAAAAGCTACGGTAACATTTCCTGAGGTATGCTGCCTAGCGACATATACGTGCCCTTTTCCTATTTCTTCCCAATCTGAGCCAATAGCACACCTATATATGGGCAGTTTTTTGCCCATTCCAGACCTAATGTATGCCCGAGGAGATTGAGGAGCGTTTTTATTAGACGATAATTTGATTGACCTTTTTTTAAGCTTTTTCATAAGTGCTAAGTGATTACTTACTCTACCCAACTGTTTTTGAGTGGAGTTGTGTAAAGAGGAAGAAAAGTCATTTTTCTGGTTGAGACAGCTCAACACCCGCTTTTCAGATAGAAATAAATCCAGTCTCAAAGATATATAGCTTAATTTGGAATCTTGGTGTAATCAAGCATAAAAAAATGCCAAGGCTCTCTCTGTTCGATGATTGAGAAAGTGGTTAAGAGCTATTCAGTAGTGTTTTCGCAAATTGCCAACAAGATGGCTCTACCTTTCAGGTGGAATCAACCGAGCAAATAATTCAAAATTTTTTACAATAGAAAATCAGCTGATAAAACACATTCGCATACTGCTATACATTTTTCATTTTCCTCGGAGCCGAGTCGCATCGGAGCCGAGTCGCATCGGATTTGAGAACTGGTTTGCCAGCCCAACCAAGAGCTGACAGGCATAATTTCACTTTTGTATAGTAGTATAAAGCTCGTTATATATAATATATTCAATTTTTTAAAAAAATGAAATCGTAAAAACCTGATTATTAAAACTATATACTTTAAACAACTTCGGGTGCATCTCAAACTGTCGCAATAAATTAAAACCTACTCTTCAAATGAAATGATTGGCGTTATGAAT
>JBLIFI010000391.1:0-4949 GCA_047633715.1 Flammeovirgaceae bacterium | reverse complement strand
AAATAAAACTCATCAAAAGGCGTGGGTTTGGCTTCGCCTCATTCCCTAATTTCAGAAGAATTGTATTGATAGAATTCCTGAAATCTTAGTTTTGTTATACCTTTTTACCAAATTCACGATAGAACCATGAAAGTATCCAGAAAACCCTTGTTGAGAAAGTAGAGAATTAGGAATTTCTGTTTCCGATTCCCAACAGACAATATCAGTAAAAACTGCGGTCATTGTTAAAGTTTGTTTCTCAATAGTTCCCCCATTGAAGAAATGCCTTTAGAATTACTTCAAAATCATTGTAGAATTTGCGAAACAAAATTGGTATGCCAACATTTGCAGTCCGCCACGAAAACCGAAAAAATGACTGCACAAGAAAAGCTAAAAAACACATTCTCCGAAAAGCAAAAAACACATTCGGAGACAGAGAAAATGATTGGGAAACAAGTTGCCCTTTACTCCATGCTTCGGGTGGTTTGCTTTCTGGCAATGGCAGTTTTGGGTGTTTATTTTGCGAATGCAAGGCTCAATTTTGCAGTTTTGGCAACAATTCTGGTTGGCTTACCCATTTTTCTGTTCCTCATCAAAAAACATGTCAATCTCAAAAAGAGAATGCAATTCCATCGGTTTGTGAAGGAAATTAATGAGCAGGAATTGGAAAGAATTGGCGGAAAGTTCCAAAATACGGAGTTAGATGGCTCAAAATTCATAGATGCCAAACACCCTTATTCCTACGATTTGGATATTTTCGGAAAATCTTCACTTTTCCTGCAACTAAACCGATGCACTTCTGAGCTGGGAGAATCCAACTTGGCAGACTGGTTGAAACTGAAAGCTAACAAATCGGAAATTGAGCAAAGACAAAGCGCAATTGCAGAATTGAGTGCCGACTTAGATTGGAGACAGAATTTCCAAGCAAAAGGCAAATTTGGAGATGAGAAGCAGTCTCAAACAAAAGTATTATTGGATTGGATGGAAAAACCACTCGGTTTTGAGCCAAAAGCTTGGATGAAAGTTGGCAGATTTCTATTTCCAATTATCGCCATTATCGGCTTAGCTGTTTACATTTTAACCGATTTGCCGTTTGCAGTCGCCTTTGTAGGGCTGATTCCGAATTTGATTCTTTCCGCATCGCTTCATAAGAAAACAGCAGATATTGCTAAACATATTACCGATTCGGTTGGAGTGCTGAAAAACTACGCTGAACTCATGCAACAAATTGAACAGAAGGAACTCAAATCTAGCTATCTCCAACAAAGCAAAAGTGAGTTGCTTTCAGGTGGAGAGCCAGCGTCAAAGGCAATCCATCAGCTTTCGGAAATTCTTTATCATTTGGAATTAAAGCTCAATGTCTGGTTTTACTTTCTGTTCGGAATGTGGGTTGCCTATGATGTACAGTGGTTTTTCGCACTTGACAAATGGAAAAATCAAAATGAATTCCGAATTAGGAAATGGCTCAATGCTGTAGCAGATTTCGAGGCAATCAATAGTTTGTCTGGATTTCATTTTGCCAATGCTGATTTTACTTTCCCTACTATTTCCGAGCAACCGTTTCTATTCAGTGCCAAATCTCTTGGGCATCCACTCATTCCTAGCAATGTCAGAGTGAGTAATGATTTTGAATTGGGAGGAAAGGGAAAGACAGCTATTATCACAGGCTCAAATATGTCGGGAAAAAGCACCTTCGAACGGACTTTAGGTGTGAACATGGTGTTGGCTTTTGCAGGTTCGCCAGTTTGCGCCAACTCATTGGAGTTATCTGATTTCCATGTATTTACGAGCATGAGAACTCAAGATTCATTAGAAGAAAATGTATCAGGGTTTTACGCAGAACTCCGCAGAATCCGCCAATTGTTAGACCAGATAGAAACAGGAAAACCTACATTCTATTTCTTGGATGAAGTGCTAAAAGGAACAAATTCAGAAGACCGAAAAAATGGAGCAAAGGCAATCATCAAAAAACTTTCTACTACTGATTCTTTCGGACTGATTACCACGCACGATTTGGAATTGGGCGAATTGGCAACTCTCAATCCAGACTTAGCAGTTAACTACAGTTTCAATAGTAGGATTGAGAATGATAAATTGGTTTTCCCTTACTCCATTTCCGAGGGCGTTTGCCATAGTTTCAGTGCTACAAAACTCATGGCAAGCATTGGCATTGAAATGGAGGAAAGAGTTTAGATCAGACGTTTATTCAATAATATTTCAATGACCAAAATACCAAAGCTATGAACTCATGGAGTCAGACTGAAAATGATACATTGATTGAAATTGAACTGAGGGAAGAAGGGCTTTATTTTGAAGTGGGCCCAACTAGCTGGCCCGCTCGAGGACACGAAGGGGCTGGAGGAACTCTCAAATTTGAAGAATTCCTGAATAAACCGAAATGGTTTGAGGAGTTTCCAGGGTTGTGGAAGCGGATTCACAAGGATTTACAGGGAATGGGGAAGGTTGAATGAAACAGGCTTGTGTAAAATCTAAAGAGTAATCAAGCTCTTATACGAAATCGGTATTTCGTTATTGCCCCATTTGATATTCGTAAAAGCCTAGAGCAAATTCTCTTACATATCCAGTATAATCTTTGTTTTCGGATATAGATTTCATCAATTCTAGACATTTCTTCCATTCACTCCCTTCTAAAGAGTTGATATATCTGTTTAATAAGAGAATAGAGGTTATTATCCCATTTTCAGCATTGAATTTTAATAATTCAGGATAGTAGATTTCATATTCTGGATTATCAATATTTTCAATAAAATGAATGAACGAAAAATTTTCATTCATTTCAGGGTCTTGAATTTTCAAAAACTCAAAAAGCGTCTTTATTAATTGCTCTTGTTGTCGTTTGGTAAGCAGATTCACATCAGGCAATTCTTCTATAACCACGTCAAAGAATTCGCTAACATCATAATCTTCTATTTCTTCGCTTACCCTAAAATTTTTAATCTGTAAAAGTGTTTTTTCGAAATTCATTTATTCTCTATTTTTCTCTAACGAATGCCCACTTGCCCACTCTATCCGATTGTTTTTAAGTAAAATTAATAATGTTGATGGCAGAAAACATACGATGGCTCTTCCCCATCACAAAGACTTGCTAAGTCTCAATACATCAACAACCAAATTATTATAAAAAAGGAGAAACTTGAAATTTTATTTTAAGTCATTTTTTTTATTGCACTAATTATTTCGTTCGATTAATTCCTTTTCAATCTTTTCAGACAACAAAGGCAGGTTATCAAAATCTGGTTTATTTTCGATTACAGCTTCTAAAATCGAATATTTGGGTATTTCTTTTACGAGTGATTCAATACTAATCCTAATGGTTCTTTTTCTATATTCTACCCTCTTTTCGTCCAAAGTCCAGTAAACGATGAAACTGCTTTCGATATGGCTTTTCTGAAAAATGGCAAGACAATTATTTTTCAACGTTGCAGCTCATAAATCAATCAATGCCAACCATGCGCAAAGCACGCCTTGTATTCTCACTTTTAAAAAAAATCGTGAAATAGAGTTCTCCAAGACTTCAGAGTAGATTTACAAATTTGTCAGAGGTTTGATTTCCTGTGGCTTGGACTGAGCCTGGAAGGCAACCAATTCAAAATCCACAAAGTGAGTTTGATGGAAGTTCCTTTGGGCGGAACAGGCTTATTAAGTAGTCTAGCCTAAATAGATTCCTATTTCAAGTCCTTAATAGCCTCATTTAGAGCGAGGTGCAAAAACAGTAAATAGCACAACGTGCTTACTGATAACAAAACTTATTTGCACCTCGAAACTGCCGATGGCTATTTGAGCGTGGAAAAGTTACAAATGCACGGAAAAAGGAGAATGGATATTGAGACTTTTTTGAAAGGAAATAGTTTTGGGAGAGAATAATCCTATTCTTCTTCTAACTCTTCTTTCACGTAAAATTCATCATAAAGCATCAGAATCATACTTATTCGATCCTTTATGGGTTGAGCAACCTTTGAGTAAGAAAACATTTCGGCTTCGTTGAATGCCATTCTCCTGTCAAATTCTTCAGGAATGGGCATAATCTCTCCATTTATCATCAAATCGATATCTAAATAATAATATCGGAGAGCAGAATCATAAGTCAGTTGACCGAAAAAATATTGATTACTCGGTTTCTTTCTTTTCTCATCTTTTAAATAGTTCTGATAGTAACGAAAAGGAAAAAACTGATAATCGGTTCTTCCTTTTTCGTCTCTTTTCACAATCTGCTCCGAGATAATGGCATTATTTGCTAAGTTGGTAAGCTGTTCTGCATAGGAAATATCCAATGCAGTTTTGTTTCCAAAAACACTTTCTATAGTGAATACCAATGAGTCTGACATTCTGTTAGATGGATTCAGCCTTTGAGAAGTAATGTAATAAGATGACAATACAAGCTCAGCAAAAAACTGAACCTCTTTCTCAATTTTCTTATAGATTTTTCCTGTTTCCAAATCTTCGTAAGTAAAGGCTATGGAAGCTCCAATATATGGAATTTGTCTAAAAGTGTCCATATCGGTTAATTCGAAGAAAAAATCGCCTTTCAAATGTTTATTATAAAACCAATATTCACTTTCAAAATTTTTCTGTTCCCTATCTAAAATCCGGCTACTAATTACAAGTTGAGAAGGTACTTTGCTGGAATTCTTGTAATTTCTGTAGAATTTAAAATCATACTCTTGCTGATAAGAAACAAATTTATTCGCCACTTTTTCTGTGGTTTCATTGGCAAACATCTTTAGTTTTTCATAGTGTTCTGAGTCTTTAAATTTCTCTACGCTGAAATATTCATCAATAGAGACTTTTTTTTGAAATGGTTTAACAGATTGGGAAAAAAAAGTGGTTCAATCGTTAATTTGGGTATTGAGTACAATTTAATGACTATCCGCTTTCTTGCTACTCACTCTGTAGATTCCTCTTCCCAGAGGAATACAAGACAGCACGAAAGTCTTGTTTTTGTCTGAATT
>JBLIFI010000390.1:0-4959 GCA_047633715.1 Flammeovirgaceae bacterium | reverse complement strand
AAGCTGAGAATCCAACAACAAAGTAGAAATCTCGTTTTTTCTCCTCTTCTTCTGTTCTTATAGACTCCATACGAATCTTTGTATCTACCTCTAATTTTTTTAAATTAAAACTTAGATTATGTTTACTTCTGATTGATTCAGCATCAATTCTCTTCTCTTCCAGCTCTTTTTGGATTTCCATGTGCTCTTGATAAGCCTCAATCCCTTTATCTGCTATTTTAAGAACTTGTTCTATCAAATCGAACTCATCCTCTGGCTCATGTACTTTCAGCTTCTCGCTGACCAATTCCAACTCCTCATTGAACGACTCTAATTCTTCTGATTTTAGGTCAGGAAAATCTATCTCCTCTAAACCTTCTATCCCATTCTGTGGTATTGGTGGTATTAACTTAGCTCTAGGCTTAGTATCCAAATCTTTAAACATATCTTTTTCCTCATTAGTGTTCTCTTCACTCATAAAACAGTTATTTAATGCCAATTGATAAGATTAACAGGAAACCCAAAAGCCCATTTCTGAATCCAGTCTGCTTAGTTCTCTAATCTATGCCATTCCTTAAAAACTTTTAATATAGCTTCGTACTGAGTAGTGGTTGGGTCAAGAAAATCTTTATAAGATTCATCTCTAACCAAATTTTCAATAGACTTCAAATAACTTTTTCGGAATCGTTTTTTATCCAATTTATCATCAATATATTTTCCACAAGCATCTTCATAAGCATTCAGATTACTTTCCATTGCACTTTTCAAGAGTTTTTGATAGTAGTTCTCAAGCCTCTTTTCGCCATCAGTTAGTTCTTTCCCCTTTGAAGTCAAAGAGATTAATTTTTCGAAGACAGTAGATATCCTGTCTTGAGATGTATCTATTCTTTCACTAATGAGAAGTTCTAAATTCCCTATGGAAATCTGATTTGACCTTTTAGATTCGTCCAATGCATAGTTAGCAGATATATTAGATTTCCCAGATTCAGCCAAGGCATTTGCTGCGATGCCATTGGACTTCTGAGATTCAGCCAAGGCATTTTCTGCGATTTTATTGGCCTTTTTGCTATTAAACCAAGTAAGTATTGCGACCGGTATCGAAATAAGTATTGCTAGAATGGATATAACAATAGTAATAGTTTCTGTGTCCATTATTTCTTATCTGTTAAATCCATATTTATACTAGCAAGAACGGCTAAGAAATGTGTATTACTATGCTTTTCAACCAATAGACCTCCTTGCCCAAGTTTGGATATCTTTTTTAGAGATATAATAAGGCGCCTGACAATCCCTTTTTTTGTTGTTGAATCAACTGGGTTGCCTTCCTCATCTTTCAATTCCTCCAGAATCTTAAGCACCTCTTCTTCAGCTTCTTCTTTGTTGTCAGAATTCAAAAATATTCCAATCAACTCCTCAACAATTTTCTCTTCACTCATAACTAATTGATAATTAAGTTTATAAAATAAAATTAACAGGAAACCCAAAAGCCCATTTTGAATCCTAGTTAGTTACATCTTCTAACATAGCAATTTAGCCTATTTATTTTTGAGTGTTATAATTTAATGCTATTTAAAATTCATCAAACTGATTTAAACGCAAAAAAAGCCTTGGAATTGCTTCCAAGGCTTCTTAGCAGAGAGAGAGGGATTCGAACCCCCGGTACCTCGCGGTACGCTGGTTTTCAAGACCAGTGCATTCGACCACTCTGCCATCTCTCTTTGGGTCGTTCCCGATTTGTTGTTTCGGGATTGCAAAAGTGCGATTCTTTTTAGTTTTATCCAACTATTTCGACAAACTTTTTAATTTTTTTTTATAAAAAATGTGGAATTAATTTCATTCCACATCATAACTGTACAAACCGCAAGGATGAAATCCTTCTAAAAGGACGCTTAAAAGAAGATTTCTCCAAAACGAATCAAACTGAACCGAAAAATATTTTAAGAAATAAAATTCAGAAAAAATGAAAAGCTATTTGTCAATATTAGGAATGTTACTTTTTTTATCGACTCCAATGTTCGCCCAGGAAATTGGCTCAGAGGAATACGATTACAAAGCCCTTCGCCCAATTCGTAATTCAGACAAAATGTACCAAAACACACTTTGGTGGCGAATGGATTTAAGAGAAAAGCAGAACGAGCCGTTCTTTGCCAGCGAAAATGAAATCACCAAAATAATAATTGAAGCCGTAAAAGCAGGCGTACTTCGCCCATTCGAGAATGATAGCCTTAATACAAGAATGGCTATGAATCAGTTTTTGGAGAATCTGAAAATGAATGATGGAAGCGAAGGGGTTGAAATTGAAGGAGGAGGTTGGGATGAAGAAATAGTTGGTTGGGATTCAGGTTCAGACACAGGTGAATGGGGTGAAGTTGACACCAAAGATGATACTGGAATTGCCGAATTTTCTTCTGCTGGTGGAGATGAATTTTTCGCCAAGCAAATTCCCATTCTCGAAATCAAAGGACATAAGGTGTTTGACAAAAAACGTTCAAGAATGTATCAAGAAATTGAAAGCATCACTTTGGTAATTCCTGGCGAGTATTACCCAGCAGGAATTGACAAGCCTTTGGCAACTTTCTCTTACAAAGAATTGGTGGAAAATGTATTTACTGACAACCCACAAGCCATCTGGTTCAACAGAAAAAACACGATTGAGAACAGAAACTTGGCAGATGCCTTCGAATTAGCTTTGGGAACAGCACGAATTACAAAATACTCCAACCCAAAAGACGATTTCATCGAAGACATATATAATGGAGACCTAAAACTGAGCTTGGCAAAATCCCAGCAATACGCAATGGATTTGTTGGAATACGAATCCAATGTTTGGTCTAACTAATCATTTCTGTGTGCGTATCTCACGCACACATTTTCCAAAAATAATCAATCACACAATCCAACCACTTGAAGAATACACTTAATACTAACTGACAAACCAACTTCTTGCAAAACCACAAATCTCCACGCCTGCTCATTTGAGTAGGCGTTTTGTATTTCAAGGGTTTTGGTTGGATTTCACTAATTGCGTGTTGATGAGTGGAACTGGAAACCTATAACTCCTCCAAATCAATTTCACAGAATTTATTTTGCCTTGTTGCTCCCCGCCAATTTTGGGGAAGCTCGAATGAAATAATCAATCTTGACGAGACCTGCCAAGTCTCCAAGACTTGGCAGGTCTTTTTTCGGTAAATCCCCAAAATCAAATGCGGTTTCAGCTTGTGTGCATTCAACTATTGATTCGTAATTCAATCTTCTGCCACATCATCTTTTTTATAACCCAAGGCAGTTAATACACAGCTTCTTTTGGAATGAGAGAATTTCAGAAGATAAATCCCTGTTTTTTCAGAGTAGAAATCGATGAATCCACCTATTATTATTGTCTTCTTTGATGTATAGCTGAGTAATCACTTCCTTCTTATAATAAGAAAGTAATTGCAGTTTAAGAGGCTCATTGTTGTTGTTCACTATTTGAAATCGATATGTTGTATTTCCACTTAACACAATTGTATCAACTAGTCCTGTTTCATTGGAAGGCTCAATGGCGAATGATTTTGAAAACAGGAAGCCTTCTTGTTCCATCAAATGAATAGTGTTACGCTCCCGTTCCTCAAAATTAGAATCACAGCTACTTCTAAATCCGAAGAATAATACAGAAACAAATACTATCAACACATTAAATAATAGCCTTTTCATGATGATGTCTAATGATTATGTGGATATTTGAAGAGTATCTTCTCCAAACAATCTATAAAAAGATGGATAATAGGCAACAAAAGCCTTCTACTCCCTAAAATACAAAACACGACTCAATCCAACCTAAAAAAAGGCTTCAGGCTTAGAAAAAGCTAATTTACACATAGAAATCAAACAACTAATTTGGTTTTTATCACTAAAAAGTCATCAAATTTTCTTAATTTAGTATGCATGCATAACAAATTCCTTATATATTTGCTAAAAATATTATGCACGCATAACAAATTTGCGTAAATCCAGTTAAAGAAAAAGCTATTTCCCAATACAACCGCAATCGGTTTCGGTAAATAAGCAAAAGAATACAGATATACATTTCACCACATTAAATAATAAGAAAATGGAAACAGTAGCAGAAAAAAGAGCCATCAAAGGCGGAGAGTTTATAGTAAGAGAAACAGAAGCACACGAAATCTTCGTTCCAGAAGAGTTTGGCGAAGAGCAGAGAATGATGGCAAAAGCTTGCCGTGATTTCTTGGAGCAAGAAATCTTCCCAAATATTGCAAGAATTGAGAAGAGAGAAGAAGGCATGATGCAAAGCCTTTTGGAGAAAGCAGGAGAACTTGGACTTTTAAGTGTAACTATTCCTGAGAAGTACGAAGGATTGGGAATGAATTTCAACACTTCCATGATTTTGGCAGATGTTGTTGGGGCAGGTGGGTCTTTCTCTACCGCTTACGGAGCGCACACAGGAATTGGTACTTTGCCAATCCAATATTATGGAACAGAAGAGCAGAAAGCTAAATATTTACCTCTTTTAGGAAGCGGACAATGGCAAGCAGCTTATTGTTTGACTGAGCCAGATGCAGGTTCTGATGCCAATTCAGGAAAAACCAAAGCAGTTTTGTCTGATGATGGTAAATATTATGAAATCACAGGGCAAAAAATGTGGATAACCAATGGTGGGTTCGCAGATTTGTTCATCGTTTTCGCCAAAATCGAAGATGATAAAAACCATACAGCTTTCATCGTAGAGAAAACTTTCGGTGGAATCACAATGAATGATGAGGAAGAGAAATTGGGAATCAAAGGTTCTTCTACTCGTCAGGTATTCTTCAACGACTGTAAAGTGCCTGTTGAAAACATGCTTTCTGACCGTCAGAATGGATTCAAGATTGCTGTAAATATCTTGAACATTGGTAGAATCAAACTTTCTGCATCTGCTTTAGGAGCTTGTAAAGAAGTAATTACTTGGGCTACGAATTACGCCAACGAAAGAAAGCAATTCGG
>JBLIFI010000389.1:0-4969 GCA_047633715.1 Flammeovirgaceae bacterium | reverse complement strand
CAATGAATACGCTTTGGGGAGACCAAATAAAATATGCCTTTAAACTGGTTGGTTACAATGAAAACTGGGTGGAAGTAGATTATAAAGACAGAAGAATTACCTACACAAATTTGCCTGTGGGAAACTACCTTTTTCAAGCAAAAGCTACCAATCGGTTTGGGATTTGGAGTGAGAAAATTCAAGAACTTGCTATTGGAGTACGCCCTTCATTCACGCAGACTTTGGGTTTCAAAATCCTGATGGCACTTTCAATTGTTGGTTTGATTGCAGGTTTGGCGTATGCTTTCTAGAGACAAAGGTATTTGAAGCAGATTAGGAAAATGGAATCCAAACACCAAATAGACTTGGAAAGGCAACGGATTTCCAGAGACTTGCATGATAATATTGGCTCGCAATTGACCAACATCGCCACCAAATTGGAAATTACTGCTTATCAAGTTGGCAAAAATCAGTCTTCTGAGGAAATTCAAGAACGTATTGAAAAAGTGGGAGATGAAGCGAGAATCACAATTGGGCTTTTGAGGGAAACGATTTGGGCAATCCAGCAAGATAGTTTTACGCTTGAAGAGTTCGCAGGTAAGCTCCAACAGCATTTGGAAAGAAACATTTCCCAACCAACAGTTTACAATTTCAATCTCGAAAAATCTGAACTTAACAAAACGAAAAAACTCAATGCAAACCAAGCCTTGAATCTGTTCCGAATCTTTCAGGAAGCCATTCAGAATATTACAAAACACGCACAAGCAACAGAGGTAAATGTGGGCTTGGATTTTACTGAATCCAAACTGGTTTTGAGCATTCGAGACAATGGTTTGGGAATGGATTTGGAATCTGCCAAAAACAAGCAAAATCATTATGGCTTGAAAAATATGCAAGCTCGTGCCGAGGAAATTGGGGCAGAAATGAGAGTTGCATCGGAATTAGGAAAAGGAGCGTTGGTAGAAATAGGTATAACTGATTTATCTTCTGAATGAAGAGGAAAAACAGACAGAAAGAGAACAAATGTACTATTGCCATAAATTGCTCATCATGTTAATTTAGCGTAGAACTATTTCCCTAAAAGCAATGAGCCATTCCACTTCCTCCCAATTTGCAAAAATACAAGCTATGGATAATTTCACTCCAACCAAAATACGAATTGCCATTGCCGAAGACCAGCCCAAACTGCTCCATACTTTGCTGGAAGCTTTGGGAATATTTGAAGAAGTAGAAGTTTCAATTACGGCAACCAATGGCAAGGAGTTGATTCGGAAATTACAGCAGGCAATCACGTTGCCTACTGTAATTCTGATGGATATAGAAATGCCTGTGATGGACGGGATTTTGGCTACTGAAGCAATTTCAAACCAATTCCCCGAAATCAAAATCATTATGCTGACCGTTTTCGATGGGACAGAAAAAATATTCCAATCTATTGTAGCAGGCGCATCAGGCTATTTGCTGAAAGGAGACCGAACTCATAAAATTGTGCAAGCAGTCATTGATGCCAAAGAAGGTCGTTTGCCCATGTCTCCGAGTATTGCTTCAAAATATTTACAGTTGATGCGAAGTATTCCCGCTTCGGAAAAAGCACCGCAAGATTTTGGTTTGACCAAAAGAGAGGTGGAAATTTTGGAATATATTTCCCAAGCATACAGCTGTCAGAAAATTCATGTAAGTTCCAAGGCGGAAGCTGTTCAGCTCGTAATGAAGAATCATGCTTCCGAGGGATTTTCAGCTTTCCTTAAGCAATTTTAAACAGTAAGTTCTGATGAGAAAATGAGTATTTTTTTTATCAAATCCAACCTTAATTTTCTATTTGCACTTATTCTGTAATTAAGTTCCCTTTGATGGAAAGATATACTAAATTTGCCGCTTGATTTTCAGGCAACCCACAAAAAATTCGCATGAGCAAATTTGAGAGTTTCATTCAGCAGAATGCAGACAATAGTGTTTTAGAAAGAGGAAAAGAATTATTTGAAACAAGGCATAAAGTCCAATTTGTCAACCTAGAAGAAGGCACATTGGATATGAAGGTAAAAGGGAGCGGAACGGGGAATTGGTATGATGTAAAAGTCGTGATGGATGGAGATTCCATCGCTTCTACTTCTTGCACTTGCCCTTACGATTGGGGTGGGATTTGTAAGCACAGAGTGGCTACATTACTTTATTTCCGAGATTATTTAGCCCGACAACCCAAATTTGCGAACAACGAGCCTGCTGAAACCTATGACCAAAACAGAGTAGTTATTAAGCTTTCTCAATTTACAGAGGATGCGATTCTCTCGTTGGTTTCTAGGCATAATCTCCAACCTGTAAAATACATTGCTAAGAATGAACGTGCTCAACTCCACCGAGGGAAAGATGGAAATGTGCATGTGAATCTTTTTTATAGAGACGAGCATTTCAAAATCCATTTTAAGGAAGAGGATAATACTATAATTACGAAATGTAGTTGTGCGGAAACCATTTCCGACCCAGTTTGTATTCACAAAGCGGGGGCATTACTGCAACTGCTTTATGAAGATGGGAAAGATGCGTTTTTAATGTTGAAAAACTTCGATGCTGACAAAGAAACGTTGTTGCAACAATATGGCTATTCTTTGGAAGATGAAGATGTTGATGAACTTTTCAGATTCAAACTGGTAAATGGCGGATTGATAATCCAACCGACAGACTCTTCTATTATAAAGTTGGATGCGCCCGATATTGATTCTGTTTTCAATTTCTCAGCTTTCAGCACCAAACTCCAAAAAAGGACTCCGAAAATTGGTTCTGAAGAGAAAAAAGAGAATTTTGGGCTTGGCTATTTCTGCAAAAAGTTTGATTCTGATGCGCTCATGCCGTTGGAAATTGTTCCATTTCAGGGAAAACTGAACAAAGAAGGAACTCGATTTGCCTCGCACCTTTCGGAGTTGAAAGAGAACTTTACTTTTTCGAGCCTTGCTCTGATGGATGATGCTGACCGAAAAGTTTTGCGCTTATTGGACGAAACAGACGAGCAAGACCTTAAAAACTACTTGGCGGATTTGGGCTTCCGAACCACAGGCTATAAATGGGGAAATCTCTACAAAAATGATTTTCCTTCCGAAGCAAAATCTGTGATTGACCAATATTTGATTGATTTATTCAGTCCAGTTTTCAGATTACTCAAGCAAAAGAAGTTTTATATTTCCACAGATAATCAGCTTAGAGTAACTTCTTTGAGCGGATTTGATATTCAAGAAAAACAACTCATTCCGCATTTTGAATTGCGAGAAGAAGAGGATGATTTGGTGTTGGAAATCACACTTTGGACTGGCGATAAGCAAATTCCAACCCTATCTATAGATACTATTTATCCTTTTGGTGTATTTACTAAGAATAACTCCTTTTTTCCACTTAATTCTCTCAAAGAATATCAGGGAATGTTATTGGCGCACACTCGCCCATTGATGCGAGTGAGGAAAAGTGGAAAAGATAGCTTTATTCAGCGAGTGATTATGCCTTTGTTGCAGGCTTACCCAATCGACTCCAAAATTGAGTTGAACATTCAGGATATAGATGGAGAGGAGCCAGAAGCTAAATTGTTTTTGGATGAAGCCAACGGATATTTGGCGTTGACTCCGATTTTTGAATATGACCATCAGCAAATTACGCATGACCAACTGCAAGATTTGGTATATGCCGAGGAAGATGGTACGTATTATAGAGTGAAGCGAGATTACGATTATGAGGAGGAAATGGTCAGTATTTTGGCAACTTCTCATGAGCAGTTTGTGCAAGAAGGACCTACATTTTTCTTGGGTGCCAACCAAGTACTAGAGAATAATTGGTTCTTCGAGGTTTTCGATTACTTGAGAGAAAAAGGGTTCGAGATTTTTGGATTTTCAGACTTGAAAACTTTCAAATATTCTCCATTCAAACCAGAAACCAAGTTCCAAGTAAGTTCGGGAATGGATTGGTTTGATTGTGAAATTACCGTGAGTTTTGGCGACCAATTTGTGAGCCTGAAAGACATCAGAAAAGCAGTTCTCAACGATGAACATTACGTAAAATTAGCCGATGGAACATTAGGGATTTTACCTGCGGAGTGGATTGCAAAATACGGAATGTTGTTGAAACTGGGTAATATTGATAAAGACAGCATTCAGATTTCCAAACTACACTTCTCAATAGTAGATGAATTGTATGCGGAGATTGACAATGATGATGTTCTGAGAGAAATCGAAGATAAGAAGAGGAAATTACGTGATTTTGACAAAATCAAGGCAATAAAGCCTTCGGAAAATGTGAAAGCCAACCTAAGAGATTACCAAGAATCTGGCTTGAATTGGATGCACTTTTTAGATGAATTCCGTTGGGGAGGTTGCTTGGCAGATGATATGGGATTGGGTAAAACACTCCAAACTCTTACATTTATTCAGAGCCTGACAGACAAAAATCCGAAAACTTGCTGTTTGGTGGTTGTTCCTACCAGTTTGATTTTTAACTGGTCGAACGAGATGGATAAGTTTACTCCAAACTTGAAATATCTGGTTCATCATGGCACACAACGCACACCTCACATTGAGACTTTTATGGATTACAATGTGATAATGACGACTTATGGCGTGATTGTGCGAGATGTTGACCGAATCAAAGAATTGAATTTCGATTATGTGATTTTGGATGAATCTCAGGCAATCAAAAATGTAACTTCCAAAAGATACAAAGCGGTTTCTCTGTTGAACTCGCATAATAAATTGGTGCTGACAGGTACGCCTGTGGAGAATAATACTTTTGAACTCTATGCGCAAATGAACTTCCTGAATCCTGGAATTTTGGGAACACAGGAGTTTTTCAAGAAGGAATACGCTAACCCAATCGACAAGAAAGGGGAAACGGATAAGGTGCGTGAGTTGAAGAAAATTGTTTATCCGTTCATTCTGAGAAGAACCAAAGAGCAAGTTGCCCAAGATTTGCCAGACAAGTCAGAAAATATTTTGTTCTGCGAAATGGGAACAAAGCA
>JBLIFI010000388.1:0-4996 GCA_047633715.1 Flammeovirgaceae bacterium | reverse complement strand
GCATGATAAAGCAATTTAAAGCCGTAAGAAGGTTTTCTGGAAAGGATGATTTTGTTCAACTCATCGGTAATTCGCTCGAAGGAAACAATCTTGATTCTATCAGAATAATCTGCAATGGCATCGAAAGTTTCTGGGGCAATATCGAAAGTGAGTTGCGAGGCGAATCTAATAGCTCGCATCATTCGCAATGGATCATCATCGAAAGTGATTTTTGGGTCAAGTGGTGTTTTGACTACCATTCTGCGCAAATCTTTCATGCCATCGAATGGGTCAATAAGCTCGCCATAGCTTTCCTCCATCAAGCTGATTGCCATGGCATTGATAGTGAAATCTCTACGATTTTGGTCGTCTTCCAATGTGCCATTTTCTACTACGGGCTTTCGGGAGCCTCTATCATAAGATTCTTTTCTTGCTCCCACAAACTCCAAATCCCATTCTCCAACCTTTACCATTGCTGTCCCGAAATTCTTGAAAATAGAGACTTCGGAGGATTTTGTATTCTCAGCTACTTTTTTCGCCAATTCAATCCCACTTCCTACACAAACAATATCTATGTCTTTGGAAGATCTTTTTAAAACAATATCTCTCACGAAACCGCCTACAACATACGCAGGAACGTTGATTTGCTTGGCACTTTCGGCAATGATTCTAAATACTGAGTGGTTGATTTTATCGGCAAAATTCATATTCTTGAAATTACTGTTTTCCAATTCGGAATGCAAAAGTAATAAAGGCTAGCCCGAAATCCGAACTAGCCTTTATATTATGAAGCTATAATCTAATCAATCCGTAAGTTTTGCTTTCAATGGAGCATAACCCGTGTTTTGAACTCCCATTAAACCATAAGCAGTTTCGCCTGGAGCAATGGATTTACCTATAAGGCTAAAATTCTCCAAATCCTTTCTGAACTTTGCATTTGCCGATGCCGCTCTGCCTATGTTGAGTAGCGTAATTCCTGGACCAATAATTAGACCAACAGGTGTTGTACTGGTAGTTCTGCCGAAGTCATCGCTTTCGGTATAAACCATAGGAGTAAGCAACATATAAAGTAAGTAGATGGCTACTCCTTGCTTAATTTCTTTTGCTACATAACTCGGAGACATTAGATTGACTTGTGAGCCACCTGCATAAATACTATAATTCTCGTTTAGTGTAACAGCCCGATCGGAGTTATTGGTAACTTTTACAGCAACAACTTGCAAGCCTGATTTATCTTCTTTTTTACTGTATTTTTTATTTCCAGACTCTTTTAGAACTCCGTATTTATAGGACAGCGTTATTTCTTCGGGCTTTTCACTAGAAATATAAAAGGTATTTCTAGGATTGAGGTTGGTGTAACTGGAAGCACAACTCGTAATGAGGCTGCCTAAGAAAATGGGAAAAATGAATTGTTTCATCGTAGTGAATAGTTGATACATGTTTTTTTTAAATTGTGTGAGACTGATGCTCAATCCTACAAACTCCAATAAGCCAATTCCTCAATCTTATCTTTATAAAGCCCTTTGATATCAACTAAAAGAGCTTTGCCATTGCTTAATGCTTGGAAATAACTTTCTGGTTGGTTCTTGTATTCTTCGTGGGAAACTGCCAAAATGATGGCGTCATATTTTCCAGTAGGTTTTTCAGTTAACTCAATTCCATATTCGTGTTCAAATTCTTTTGAAGAAGCATAAGGGTCAATCACATCCACTTCCATTTGGAATTCTTTCAATTCTTTGATTACATCTACAATTTTGGAATTCCGAATATCTGCTACATTCTCCTTAAAAGTAGCTCCCATTACCAAAACTCTGGAGTGACTAATTTCTTTACCCAATTGAGCAATTTTCTGGGCAGTAGTTTTTGCTACATAAGCTCCCATTCCATCATTCACATTTCTTCCGCTCAAAATTACCTGCGGGTTGTAACCCATTGCTTTCGCCTTGTAAGTCAGGTAGTATGGGTCAACTCCAATACAGTGCCCACCAACCAAGCCTGGGAAAAATTTCAAGAAATTCCATTTTGTGCCGGCAGCTTCCAAAACATCATACGTGTTGATGTCCATGAGATTGAAGATTTTGGAAAGTTCATTCATCAAAGCGATATTCAAATCTCTCTGCGTATTTTCAATCACTTTGGCCGCCTCTGCTACTTTGATTGTGGTGGCTCTGTGAACTCCAGCCGTAATAATTAGCTCATATATTTTGGCAACCACATCCAAAGCTTCGGCATCATTGCCAGAAACTACCTTTGTGATAGTCGTAATTGTATTTACTTTATCTCCTGGATTGATTCTTTCTGGAGAGTAACCCACTTTGAAATCTTCATAAGCTTTCAAGCCCGACAATTCTTCCAAAATTGGAACACAATCTTCTTCAGTACAGCCTGGGTAAACTGTAGATTCAAAAACCACATAATCTCCCTTTTTGAGAACTTTTCCAACCGTAGTAGATGCGCCAATTAAAGGCTTTAAGTCTGGAGTGGCATGTTTGTCAATTGGAGTTGGGACGGCAACAATGTAGAAATGTGCCTTTTTCAAATCTTCCAAATTAGCAGTAAACTCAATGTCCGCACCATCAAAATCTTCAGCAACAAGCTCTTCACTTGGATCAACTCTGTTTTTCATCATCTCAATCCGACTTTCATTAATGTCGAATCCAATCACACTTACCTTTTTGGCAAACTCCAGCGCAATTGGCAAGCCTACATAACCCAATCCAATTACAGCAATTTTCTTTTGTTTGTCCAGAATTTCTTGATACATCTTTGTTCAGTTTATGATTTAGATAAAGAAATGCTATTCAATATTTGCCACAAACAAAAGGTTTGAATGGGTCGTTTTTATTGAACAACATAGGATTTGAGCAAAAAATCGATAAAAAACATACTGATTTGTTCGTCAATTGCCTTAGCTTTGGAAATCCAAGTCGCAAAGTAAACAGTTTTGTGGCACACGTAAAAGTAATTTCATACAGAAATCAAATTGATTTCTTGAATAAAATAGAATATATGACATTTGAGGAGTTAGGATTCAAGCCAAAGTTGCTTGACGGATTAGATGCAATGGGTTTTGAAGAGGCAACACCTATCCAGGAGCAAGCCATTCCTATTGTGTTGGATAATCATGATTTGATTGCCTGTGCACAAACAGGAACAGGTAAAACGGGTGCTTACCTTCTTCCCGTTCTTAATAAAATGGTGGGCAGAAGAAAGCGGTATGTAGATACACTTATTTTAGCTCCAACCAGAGAATTGGCAATTCAGATTGATAAGCAAGTTCAAGGGTTTTCTTATTTTACAAACACGACTTCGTGCGCTATTTATGGCGGAGCGAGTGGTTCTAGCTTTGAAACAGAGAAAAAAGCCTTAACTGATGGAGCTGATATTATTGTTGCCACACCAGGTAGATTGATTGCCCACCTCAATATGGGTTATGCAGACTTGAAAAATCTCAAACATCTTATTTTGGATGAGGCGGACAGAATGCTGGATATGGGTTTTCATGATGATATTATGAAAATCACAAAGCATTTGCCCGCAAAAAGGCAGACTTTGATGTTTTCGGCAACCATGCCATCCAAAATCCGAACTTTCGCCAAAACTTTACTGAAAGACCCAAAAGAAGTCAGCATTGCTATCTCCAAAATGGCAAAAGGCGTTGTTCAGGTTGGATTTTCAGTATATGACAACCAGAAAGTCGGCTTGATTTCCCATTTACTGAAAGATGGCGAAATGGAAAGCGTAATTGTATTCTCTTCCAGAAAAGTAAAAGTGAAGGAGATTGCCAAAACGCTGAAAGGGCTTGGATTGAAAGTTGCCGAAATTCACTCTGATTTGAAGCAAGATGAAAGGGAAGACGTAATCAACAAGTTCCGAGCAAAACAGGTCAATATATTGGTGGCAACAGATATTGTTTCCCGTGGAATTGACATTAAGGGAATCAACATGGTCATTAATTTTGATGTGCCAAGAGATGCGGAAGATTATGTGCACCGAGTAGGAAGAACTGCCCGTGCCGACAGCGAAGGAGAAGCGGTTACTTTCATCAATGAGCAAGACCAAGCCAGTTTCCTGAAAATTGAGGAATTGATTGAGCAAGAAGTCAGAAAAGTAGATTTAGAAATGCTCGGATTTGACAAAGGCCCAGCCTACGAACCCCACAAAAAAAGACCAAGTAAAGGATATGGTAAAAGTGGTGGTGGAAGAAAGCCTAGTGGAAGAGGCAACTCTAAGCCAAGAAAGAAATAATGTGGCAATAACATATTTAATATGTAGAGACAAGGCATACCTTGTCTCGGGTTGAATTAAAAGAAAATATCCATCAACCATTGAGGTTTAGGAAAAATAGTTTTACATTTGCAAGCATTTTGATAGAAAGAAGTGTAATTGACGAAATTATTGGATTTAAGATAATATAAAAGATGTATTTAAGCAAAGAGAAGAAAGCCGAGATTTTTGAGACAAAAGGATACGAGAAAAAAACAACTGATACTGGTTCAGCTGAATCTCAAGTTGCCTTGTTCACTCACAGAATCACTCACTTGACAGAGCATTTGAAAGCAAACAAGAAAGACAACGCAACTCGTTTGGGCTTGTTGAAATTGGTAGGAAAGCGTAAAAAACTGCTTAAATACCTAGAGAAAACAGAAATCAATAGATATAGAGAGATTATTAAGGACTTAGGATTGAGAAAATAATGAATCGACTAAAAATGTTCAATTCATCTTGTTTTTTCAAACAGGTATAAAATTGGGGAAACCGAATCTGCAAAGAGACGGTTTCCCTTTTTGTGTTTTATAGTTTCCTTATGTAAAGAGATAATACACTTTACTAAACCTTCGGCACAAGCGGAGTGCCGCCCAGCGGACGCTTGCGCCATGATTTAGTTTTATTTCTCTTTCCAACTTGGGAATTTCAGAACACAAAAAGAGTAGAATTTCTTGATTGAATTTATAATCAGAAATCCAATCGTGGCAATCCCACAAATCATAAGTAATCATGGTTTAATTTGCCCTAG